>CAZUTR010000166.1:0-6012 GCA_964623545.1 uncultured Pirellulales bacterium
CGGTTTGCAAAACCGTTATTAGTTGGTTCGAATCCCAACGCAGCCTTTTGCTCTAGTAAATCAGTTGATATACGAAGTATAACAATGTCCCCTGAGAAGCCCAATATTACCAAAGAAGCCATTGACCTGCGTCTCTCCATACGCTATAATTAATATAGTGTAATCGCGGGCTCATATTCAGCGAAGCTACGCACATTATGTAAATGAAGGCGAACTATCCATGTAAAATCATCCGAGGGGCAGGAAATGAAGAGCTACACAAATCTTCCAAAGTCCAAACACATAACTTTTCTGTTAATGTTATCGTTAATCTGTCTGTCGACGACCATTGCAAATGCCGAGGAAGCCTTCCAGCAGGATGAAGGTATATACGGTATTGTGTCGATGGAGGCTGAAAACTTCGATGACAACATTCCTCAGGGGGACCACGCATGGAACCTGATTGTCTCACCGGGCGGTTTTTCAGGAACGGCGGCAATGCGTGCCGAACCGGATACAGGCGCTTACATCAATACCGGCTACGTTAACAGCAGCCCACGCCTTGATTACAAAGTAAATTTTGTTAAAACAGGTACTCATTATATTTGGGTACGTGTATACAAGACCAGCGATGACGATGAGTCCTGCCATGCAGGTCTGGATGGAGGAGCAGTTGACACGGCCGACCGTATTACGAATTTAGGCAGCAACAACCAATGGCTCTGGACAAGTATAACAAAGGACGATAGTTCACGGCCACAATTTGATATAGAATATCCAGGGATTCGGACGGTAAACATCTGGATGCGCGAGGACGGCTTTAGAATCGATAAGATTGTCCTCACTACAAATCCCGGCTACACACCGACAGGTGACGGCCCTGATGAAAGCTCACGTTCCGCACCGATTAACTACTCAAAAGGCGACTTGAACGAGGACTACAGAGTGAACTTTGAAGACCTGGAGATTTTTACCGAGCAATGGCTGGACGACACCGATTGCTCAGAGGAGCCCAATTGCGCCGACCTCGATGACACCAATGAGGTTACTATGTCTGATTTTGCTCTTCTGGCTGAAAACTGGTTCAAAGGCTGCGGTGAACCCACGCTGGTGATTAACGAGTTTATGGCGGCAAACGGCAGTTGCATCGCAGACCCGCAAAATGAATTCGATGACTGGATAGAAATATATAATCCGAGTGCTGTTGCGATTAATATAGGCGGCATGTACATCACCGATGACCTGAATGAGCCAACCAAGTGGCAAATTCCAGATGACAGCCCCGGTGATACAAACATACCTCCACACCAATACCTGATGCTCTGGGCCGATGGAGACACTGATGACGGTGCTCTGCATCTTGATTTCAAACTATCAAAGGACAAAGAGGATATTGGTCTGTATTGGAGTGACGGCAATATGGTCGATAGTATCAGCTTCAAAAATCAGGTTTCGAATCTATCATACGGTTGCTATCCAGATGCTACAAATAACTGGCGTTATATGGGTAATCCAACTCCCGGAATGCAAAACAGCGAGGGGTACTTAGGCCTTGTGGACGAGGTGGACATAAGCCATCTACGGGGCTTTTATGACAGCGCCTTCGAAGTGGAACTGAGCTGTGATACTAATGATGCTGTGATATACTATACGGTGGATGGAAGTGAACCGGACGAGGCGACGAGCCCAGCTTACGACCCGGATGTTAGAGTCCCAATTACCGGCACAACCTGCCTCCGCGCAGCTGCATTCAAGCCGGGCTATAAATCCAGCCGATTTAACACGTGCACTTATATCTTCATCGACGAAGTCAGAAACCAAGACGATAGTTATGCCTATTCGAAGGGTTTTCCATCTCAGTGGACGAATAGATGGGGTACCTCATATGACTCCGACTACGAGATGGACCCGGAAGTCCTTGACGACCCCGGCTGGAGCGGCAGATTCGAGACAGCGATGAAGGCAATCCCAACGATGTCCATTGTTACAGATATGGCAAATCTATTCGACTCCCAGACCGGCATTTACTCGAATCCCTATGAATACCATGAACCGGAAAACGGTGAAGACTGGGAGAGAGCCATTTCGCTCGAGTACTTCGACCCATGCACCGGCGAGGATTTCCAAATCAATGCCGGCTTGCGCCTTGCGGGCAATCAAAGCCGTCAACCAGAACTGAACCACAAGCACTCTATGCGGATATTTTTCAAGAGCGAATTCGGTCCATCAATGCTCGAATATCCATTCTATGAAAATAGTGATGCAAAAAAACACAATAACATCTCTCTGCGCGCCAACTATCACTGGAGCTGGCTTGATGCAAGTGAGCAATTTACGCACCGGGCACAGTATCTAAGAGACACCTTTGCCCAGGATTCCGTGCGTGATATGGGATATCTGTCACCAGACTCGAAATTTGTTCATGTTTACATCAATGGTATTTACTGGGGCTTGTATCAGGCCAGTGAGCGGCCGGACGGCCCGTTCTTTGCTGAACACACAGGCGGTGAACGCGAAGACTATGATGTAATTGAAGGCACCATTGAAGGTACCGGAGGCATCACATGCAAGGAGGGCCAACGCGACAGCTGGGATTATATGTGGGGCCTGTTTGACCCGTACGACTATTACTCCCCAATGAATGCGACAGACTATGCCGAGCTTGCCCAACACGTTGATATTACTCAGTTCTGCGACTACATCATCTACAATACCTTTGTCACCAACTGGGACTGGAATTCCAAGAACTGGTATGCTGCAAGTCTCCGCGACCCACAGGACGTAGACGGCCCGCCTCTTGACAAGTGGAAATTCTATCCCTGGGATTCTGAGATTTCGATGTGGGAAGACACAATGTTTCATGATTTCCCCTTCTCCGGCTACTACAACGAGGGAGCTGGATTGATGCATAACGCCCTGCACAATAATCCTGAATACAATCGACTCTTAGGTGACCGAATCCATAAACTTCTGTTTAATGACGGCACGATGACGGTTCAAAAATGTATTGACCGATACGAAGCACGTGCCGAGGAGATTGAAGATGCTGTCCTCGGAGAATCTGCCCGTTGGGGTGATTATGTCCAGGATTTCAAGGACGCTGGCTTTCCCGTGTTCACACCTGCCTACTGGGACAATGAGCGAGACCGAATGATAAATCCCGACCACCCGATCGAAGAAGGTTGGATAGGCCCCTACTTGCCCGACCGTACCGGTTGGCTCATCGATAACGGTTATCCATCCCGAGGTTTCTACCCTAGCGTTGATGCACCTGCTTTCAGCCAGCACGGCGGCGAAATTGCCGCCGGCGCAAGTGTTACCATCACGGGCGGCGGAACAATCTATTACACAACCGATGGCTCCGAGCCAGTCGTCTATGGCACGACCATTTCGAGCGGTTCATCTGTTACTATAAACCACTCGCTGACACTCAAAGCGCGTGCACGGTACGGCGGCGATAACTGGAGCGCACTTAACGAAGCCACGTTTGCCGTTGGTTCTGTTGTTGATGACCTTCGCATTACCGAGATTATGTATCATCCGCCCGGCGTTGACGGGGTAGATTACAATGACCCGAACCATGAATTTATCGAGCTAAAGAACATCGGAACAGGGACGCTGAATCTCAACCTGGTCAGTTTCAACGAAGGAATTCATCTCACATTCCCGAATAAGTCACTGGCACCAGGAGAGCATATTCTGGTCGTTAAAAACGAAACTGCATTCGAGGCCAAATACGGAGTCGGCAAGAATATAGCGGGTGAGTGGACAGGTCCATTCGGCGGCATACTTTCCAACGGCGGCGAGCGAATCCGGGTAGTAGATGCAATCGGCAGAACTATACTCGACTTTAGCTATAAAGACGGCTGGCGTCGTGTAACAGATGGCGGCGGTTTCTCACTGAACATTTTAGATGCTTCCGACAACGGCCCGAGCAGATGGTGTGATAAAGCAAACTGGTGCGCGAGCAAGTATCCCGGCGGCACACCAGATGAAGATGACCCCGGCTTGTTAAAGGAACATTCCATCGTTATAAACGAAGTACTCGCACACTCGGACGGCTATCCCAATGACTGGATTGAACTGCACAATACCACGGATTCTGCAATCAATATCGGCGGCTGGTTTCTGAGCGACGATGAGGAGAATGATACAAGCCTTATGAAATATGAGATTGACACAGGTACAGTTCTCGGTGCGGGTGAGTATTTAGTCCTTACGGAAGATTCAAACTTCGGCCAAGCAAGCAGTGACCCGGGCAAAAATGCTGCATTTGCGCTGAGTGAGTACGGCGAGACAGTATATCTGACTTCAAGCGAGGCAGGACAATTGACCGGTTACCGCGAGCAGGAGGATTTCGACGCTTCGGAAAATGGCGTAGCCCTCGGGCGTCATCAAAAGAGTACGGGCACTCATAACTTTGTAGCGATGAGCAGTAATACGCCGGGAGCAAGCTTTGAAGGTGCAGCAAATGCATATCCCAAGGTTGGCCCGGTAGTGATTAATGAGATTATGTATAATCCCGCTTCTCGAGGTCAAAATGAAGAATACGTCGAACTGTACAATATAACAGGCGGCACCGTAAATCTATATGATTCGAGTGATATTCCTTGGAAATTCACCGATGGCATCAAGTTTACCTTCCCACCCGGGACATCGATACCCGACCATGATTATATATTAATCGTTAAAACAACGCCTGCTTACTTTTTGACCAAATACCCAAGTGTTCCAGGTGGTATTCAGATATTTGGGCCGTATGAGGGTAAATTGAGTAATAACGGCGAAAAATTAGAGCTTAGCAAGCCAGGTGATGTGGATGAGTTTGATACGCAACATTACATCCGCGTGGACAGAGTAAGCTACAGTGATGGCTCACATCCCGAAAACTGCGGCGCTACCGACCCCTGGCCGGTTGAGGCAGATGGTGGCGGCAGCTCACTAACACGACTATATTCGGAACTTTACGGTAATGACCCGAATAACTGGCAAGCCGCTTATCCAACGCCAGGAACGTAAAATCACAATTAAAAACATGGGCATATTCAATACTATTACGGACATACTCAATACTATCATTATGTCGCGTTTGTTATAGGACATTGATAATTTCCATATTGAAATTTTGATGAAACAAACATATCCTTGAAGACCGAATTCTTCGCTGTAAGGCATTGACTTGGACATTAAAATTATGTTAAAATACATAATGTTGGTGGGTTACCACTCTGTGAATTAATCCGACTACGTGAGACAGCAAACCATCAAGGAAGGCTAAAAAACATGCTCGGAAACTCCGTTTTCCCGAGCACTAAGTTTTTTAACAACGCAGGCTTATATGTGGATTGACTCTCAAAAACAAAAAAAACACCATACCGGTCATAAAGGCCATCATGGCACTATAAAAGGACACAGCCAAGTAGTCGACCGCGTTATGGGATGCCGCCATGAAATAAAATACTGCATAAGCGAATCCATGGCTGAAGCAATTGCACAATATATCAAACCATACCTGCACCTGGACCACTATTGCAAAATACAGACAAGCCGTTCCTATCCTATAGTCAGTCTGTATCTGGATTCAGACAATTTTCAGCTCTGCCATGAGAGTCTGGTCGGAAAGAAAAACCGCTTTAAGCTACGTATCCGAAGTTATACCGACGACCTGAACTATCCACGATTTCTTGAAATCAAACGCCGGTTGAATTTTATCGTTATTAAAAACCGGACTCGAGTTTCACATAATGAAGTAACACCCTTACTTCTAGGACATTCTGCAAAAGTGCGAAATTTCAAAAACAATGATGATACACTTAGACAATTCCAGCTATACAGCGATAGTATTAATGCCAAGCCGGTAATACAAGTTCGGTACAATCGACAGGCGTACGAAAGCGATACGGAAAATCGAGTCCGAGTTACATTCGACCGCCAGCTTTCCTACAATACAAGTAGCTTAACAAATGTGGTACTCAACGGCCAAGGGTGGCAAAAACGTCATTCAAATAAAGTCATTATGGAAATCAAGTTCAC
>CAZUTR010000167.1:0-5983 GCA_964623545.1 uncultured Pirellulales bacterium
CAAAATCGGAATGCCAAGCAGCTGAACAACAAGGCAGGTATTACTTGGCGACAAATCAAGCAGATGGCATAAACCCATTATTGCCGTCCAGGCAAAATTTGAGTACCCCTCAACTCGCTCACCTGGATTCCATACAAAACCATGTCCCTGAGCCCAGTTTGCTGCGTATCGCATCGATACCATAGCATCGTCAAACAGGCAAAAATATCGCTGACCTTCGACAACGAAACTGGTCCTCGCTATGAATACTACCGCATAAAACGCCTGCAAAATCGCAACAATCAAAACGAAGTACCATACAAGGCGATAACTACGCAATGAAGTAATGAGTCCTGCTTTATTAACAGACGCTGCGCTTTTTGAATGCGCGTAAAACAGGTTACGAGTTCTCATATCCATAGCACTTAATACACTTCTTGATTCATGTATTATTAACGCAGATATTCTTCCTTATACGCTCAGGATTTTCTCCGCCTCCCTGCTGATTCCAATTGAAACTATTATAACAAATTAATATTTTGTTTGCAAGAGGTTATGTAAAAAAGTAGCATATACACACAACCGAATTCCTGATTCTTATAACAAAGTCAAATCCAGCTTCTCCTCCGACAGTTTCTGAACCGCTCATCTCAGAATTATCGGAGCTACAGACCATAGGCACTTTCAGGCCGGTTAAGTAATCAAGGCTGGCAATTCGGGTCGCAGGGGTCGCCGCATTTAAGCCATTGGCCGGCGAAAATACTAAAGTCATAGAAATCAACAAAGCGATCGCCGTTAATTCACAGTTGTTCTGTTCAGTTTCAAATGGTTTTATCTCAGACCCCTCACTGATTGTTGTTGGGCTACACCTAGTGGACCATATTCAATATATGGTTCCAGTGCTGTCAGTCAAACGAATATTTTCAAAACAACAAAATAGCTTTATATAAACATACGCTTAAAAACCTTCACTGTGTTTTTTAAAAATTCGTATTCCTCTCCCGCCATGTTTTCATAAATATTCTCTTAAAAGCTTGCCAATCTATGGTTTTACACCCTTTAATCTTAGAGCTGTTTCTTCGAACGCAAAATGTAACCTCTACACCATCCACTTCAACTACAACAGGTTTGTATTCCTGAAAGAAGACAATTACATTTGTTTTGAACATAGACATAATAATGTCGGGCTTATATTTGGTGACAGAGTACTTCAGATCGGACTTATTGTGACCCGCCCAAGGGATAGTCGTATTGGCAGGCAGACGGGCGATATATGGGTCGCACTTACCTAGAAGGTCAACACACAAGCGCTGGGAAAAGTACGGAAGTGAACCGGCTGAAATAACGGCCACACTCGCATCAGGCTCTGCTACCCTTTCAACAGCGAGCAAATACCTGATATTTATGCGATTAACGCCCGTAGTTTGGGGCCGTGCCAAAAAAAGCCAATGGTCCCAGTGAATGGCGTTTATTGCTATAACACAAAGGCCGGTCAAAACAATGCAATATGCCATTATCGAAGAAGACTTCTTGCAGTTAATAAATAACCTTATAATACAGTGAATTCCTTCCGCGGCTAATACAAGTATTCCTGCGCTTGCAGGAAGCACGAATCGATTCAGCGGCCAGGCATCTCCTCCAATATATAGCTGATACGCGACCAAGATAGCGAAACTGCCGAATAGTAAAAAATGCCACCGCTTTGTGTCAAACAGCAACACCACTATCGCCAGCAAGAAAGGAAATCCAAACGTTGCTGCCGTCCAAGCTGTATGCTTGAGGCCGGGGATAATTCGGTCAACCAAAGGCCAACCGGTGGCTTTAAGATAATATGTATTCGGCAGCCACTGGCCGTAGAAGTGATGCCGCCATAGAAAGTGAGCTGATAATACCAGTACAACCACCAGCAAGCCAGCAATCAAACGCCAACGCTCTTTCCTGACTGAAATATATAAAAATACAAAGGCAAACAATATGATTGGGAGGATATCTATTCGCACCAAGACTGCTGGTGCAAACCACAAAAACGGGAGCAATCGCCCTTTTCTTTTACGAATGGCTTTGACACTTTCGGCCAATGCAAATGTCACCAGGGCTGTTAACAATCCTGTTTCCATTCCGAAAAGTGTGAAGAATATAAGGGTGTATGACGTACCCATAAGCGCTGCTGCACAGCAGGCTGCAACCGGAAAAAGCCGACATGACCGCGCCAGCAAAACTGTGCCCACCAGACAAGCCCACAAAATCGGAATGCCAAGCAGCTGAACAACAAGGCAGGTATTACTTGGCGACAAACCGAGCAGATGGCATAAACCCATTATTGCCGTCCAGGCAAAATTTGTGTACCCCTCAACTCGCTCACCTGCATTCCATACAAAACCATGTCCCTGAGCCCAGTTTGCTGCGTATTGCATCGATATCATAGCATCGTCAAACAGGCAAAAATATCGCTGACCTTCGACAACAAAACTGGTCCTCGCTATGAATCCTATCGCATATAACGTCTGCAAAATCGCAATAATCAAAACGAAACGCCATACCAAGCGGTAACTACGCAATGAAGTAATGAGTCCCGTTTTATTAACAGACTCTGCGCTTTCCGAATGCGCGTAAAACAGACTATGAGCACCCACATCCATAGCACTTAATGCACCTCCTGATTCATGCATTATTAATGCGGATAATCCTCCTTAAACACTCAGGATTTTCTCCGCCTCCCTGCTGATTCCAATTGAGATTATTATAACAGATTAAAATCTTTTTTGCAAGAACTTATGCAAAAAAACTCCAAACACTTAAAATCGGATTATTAATTCTTATAAGAAAATCAAATTTCGCTATATTTTCGCTTCCGATTACTTAGAAATCAGCTATCTCAGCGTTTCAGCCCATATATGCACATTAAGGACAGTTGTGCCAATTACTACCAGCCATATACGACCGTATTTTACTTTTCTGCGGATTTTGGACTCGTCAATTCTCTGATTCGAATATTTCTCCATCGGACCTGTGCTGGCTTCTCTTGCCTAAAGCGGTGCACTTGCAGACCAATAAAACCTGACGGCGTCATCGAATCGGTAATATCAGCGACCGGCACGCCGTTGAGCCATGTTTTAATAGAATCGCCAAGGCACACAACACGGAACTTATTCCATTCGTTCGACTTAAATGCCTTGGTTTTCACGGGGTCTGTGAGGTCTTCGCTGAGCCAGCCGCGGCGCGCCTCATCATAAATAAAACCTGAAGCCCCGCTGCCCGTGCCATCTGCGATTTCAACCTGATAGCCATGAACCCTGCCGTTTCTATAGGTCGGCAAGCTATTACTTCGAATCTGAACACCGGTGTTCAGAGGCGGGTCAACCTTGACCTCGAACTCCAGCTCGAAATCACTGTAGTGTTTCTTCGTACATAAAAAAGTATTGGGACTGCCCCTCACTGTTGTTCCGACTATTGCCCCGTCTTTAACCTCGTATGTTGCGTGTCCGTTAAGCACTTCCCAGCCGTTAAGATTCTTACCGTTGAATAACGATACCCAGCCTTCTTTATTCGCAATGCCTGCCTGATGGTTCTCGGAACAGGAGCACAACATCGAAAACATAACTGCAACTGTAATGATTAAAATCCTTCTCATAATATTCTCCTTCAGATAAATATTATTGCGTACGACTTAATATCTCATAGCCCTTGTCGGTGACAAGAATATCGTCTTCTATTCGTACGCCCAATTTGCCGGGTATATACACGCCCGGCTCAATCGTAATAATATGTCCTGCTTTCAGTTTTCCTCTGACTTTAGCAGCAACAACAGGCCCTTCATGTATCTGCAGTCCCAGGCCGTGGCCGGTGCCATGACCATATACCGGAAAATTGTGCCTTTTTATAACCTGCCTTGCCGCTGCATCGACCTCGGTGATTTTAACTCCCGCTCTTACCTTTTTTATCGCGGTCTGCTGCGCTTCTTCGACTGCGGTGTAAACTTTTTTATAAAGTGTGCTCGGCTGACCTATAGCAAAACATCTCGTTATATCACAGCAGTAGTTTTTGTATTTTACGCCGAAGTCGATAAGCACCGTATCGTTTTTCTTCAACTTCCTTGTCCCCGGCTGATGATGTGGACGCGAGGCATTCGGACCAAATGCAACAATGGTCTCGAAACTGTTACGAGCTCCCAACTTGCGAATCTGAAAATCAAGCAACCCAGCTAATTCATTTTCAGTTATTCCAGGTTTTATACGCCGTTTAATTTGCTTAAGGACTTTGCCGGCTATTTTTGCGGCGGCTTCGATAGCAGCGACCTCGCTATCGTCCTTAATAGTCCGTACCGATTCGATAATATTTGCAACTATTGCTAATCTTGCCTTAACACTTTTTTTCAACTGCTCAACATCGGCAATTGAGGTTGACTTCTCAACAGCTATTTTCTTGACCGATTTTAGTTTTATTATCAGCTTGGCCACTAATTCAGCCATCCTGCCTTTGCGTTCGAGGATTTGACAGTAGGGACACTGGCCTTGTGCCTGTTCGATAAATCTGCTGTCGGTCAAAAGATAAACTTTTACTGCTGTAATAACGGCCCAGCTATCCTCACCGGAAAAACCGGTAGTATAGGTTACATTCGCCGGCTTTGTGATTATAAAGCAATCTATCTTCTGCTTTTTCAACAGTTGCCGAATTGCCTTAATGCGCTTTTTTATTATTTCTTTATTCATATTAGTTTTTACCGTTCTCGATGTTGAATTTTATCTTTAGATTATAAATACAATTGACTAACATCCAAAGGCCAAAAATGAGGCTTTTTTTATTGTTTTTGGGTCAGGAACTCAATTTCTTTGAAAAAATCTATTTTGATTAGAGTAAAATATATAAGCTATGCGTTATATTAGTGACAATTGACTGTTCTGATATCAGATTAGCGAGTTACGAATGTTCGAAGACAGAGTACTTATTTGGCGATTAAAGCAAGGCAGCAGAAAGGCACTGCACCAAATTTATGAAAAGTACGAAAGCGATTTGCTGACGCTGGCAGCCAACCTGCTGAAAGATAAAAGCGCCGCTGAAGATGTTGTTCAGGATGTTTTTATCGGTTTTGTCGAATCGATTCACAAGTTCGTACTGACTGGAAGACTAAAAGCTTATTTGCTGAAGTGTGCTGCGAATCGCTGCCGTGACATAATCAGAAAAGGCCGGCGACGACAAACCATCGCGATGGAACAGGCCCAAACAGTGGTATCAAATACCGACGGCCCTGTTCAGTTAGCTATCGCCAGCGAACAATTACGACGTGTAAGCAGCGCCCTGACAGAGCTTCCGTACGAACAACGCGAGGTAGTTGTACTGCACCTTCAGGGCGAGATGAAGTTTAAGGTAATTGCGCAATTACAAAAAGTTTCCATAAAAACAGTCCAAAGTAGATATCGATATGGACTCGACAAACTGCGGTCAATGTTGAATGGTGAGGTTTTAAAATGAGACCTGCAGATAATATAGAAAAGTTGATTAAGAAGTTGCGTTATAAATCCAGTGACCAAAGGCGTGAAAAAGTTTTAGATAACGTTCTCGAGGCACTGGAGAAAATTGAAGAACAAAAGCCGGTTGTTAGAAAACCGGATATTTGGAGAGATATCATGAAGAGCAGAATAACAAGACTTGCCGCTGCGGCGGTGATAATTATAGCTGTGCTTGTCGGGATACACTATTTCGCAGGCGAAGGGACAGAGACATGCTGGGCGTGGGAATGTTTGATAGAGCCGATTATGAACGCACAAACGGCTGAGCTGGACATCATTGTGGGCGAGGAAGGCGAAGTGCCTGTGATTCACGACCTGATAAAGGGCTCTCGGATTCGACGTACTGTCGCAGGTGTCGATGAGGTCAGCATCATCGATTTGGCAACAATGAAAATTTTGTCACTTTCGCACGATGAGAAACAAGCTGTTTATATTGACTTAAAGGGTCTGCCACAGATTCCAAATTATATTGAAACTCTTCAAAGTGTGCTTACGAT
>CAZUTR010000168.1:0-5944 GCA_964623545.1 uncultured Pirellulales bacterium
ATACATTAGCGACACGTGATTTCTCTAAGATAAAGCAAAACTGAGAATTAGTCCAGGTTATCTCATAACCAAAATATCCGTATTGCGCGGATGCCCGCATTTTAGTAAGTAAATAACCCGGTGCAAGCGGCTTGGCCCAGAAAGATATCGAGAAACTGTCATACTGGCTGAATCTTAAAGAAGGGTCATCCATTACATCAACATAATCATCCACACCATCGAAGTATAATGCGCCATTGATTTTACCGGTTGTCCAGGATGCTCCTTGAATTATCCCATGATTTCCGTTCGCAGAATCATAAGCAGTGTTTCCTTCGCCCTCATCAAATGCCCAGTGCGATACCATTTCTGCATTGGCATCGATAGGAGCAAAACAAAGAACTAAAATTAAGACCATTAACCTTTTCATCACTATATCTCCTCCAAAAAAAATGTTATTGTTTTCTTTTTCTTAAAAACAATCCACCTAACCCGAGCAGCAAAAGCGTCCCCGGTTCGGGGATATACTCTATTCCTGCCGGAAATTCAAGATTATCAAAAATAAGCTCCAGACCTGTCCCATCATAATTTATTCTATAAATGTTGTCGGTACTCGTATTAGAAAAACCTGTCACGTAAATTTGCTGGTTATACGGATCAAGTGCAATTCCGGTATGATCAGCCTCAGGCAATGTTATGGTATTAATGTTACCGCCATCAAGGTCACTAAACAAGATTCTGTTTTCAAATCGATTGAGCCAAAATATTTTTCCTATTACTGAATCGATTTCAATGTCGGAAGGATTTGAATTTCCAGAACTCAAAATTTCAACATTCAGCCCATCAAGATCAGATCGGCAAATAGATCCACCATATAAATCAGTCCAATAAACTTTTTGCCCATTTTCATCCACATCTAACCCGTAAGAATTTCTTGTTGTACTTAATGTCCAGACGTTGGAACCATCGAGACTACATGATTTAACCAAACCTTGAGTCCCTGAGCTCCCTGAGATTTCCTCCGTCCAATAAAGCTTCCCATTCGTCATATCGATATCAATATTTCGAGGCGCCCCATCCGTGTAAATGATTCGGGCGGCCCCGCTTCCATCATAATTTATTCGCCAAATATCTTTATGGCCTAAACGAGTTAGATAGATATATTCATTATAAGAATCAATAGCTACATCATGGATTTGATAAGTCGTTGAATATACCGTTCTCAAATTAGACCCATCGCTGGAACCTGTCTGTACTTTTCCATATCCAAAAGTGCCCCAAAATAATTCTCCTGCAAAGCTGGTAGATCCAAGCAATAATAAGGTACAGCAAAAATAACAAATCGAAATCAGTCTATTTTTCTTCGTTTTCATGTCCCTCTACTTTCAAAGAACAGTTAGTATTGAATTTTAAGCAAACTCCTTGCCTTTTATGATTTTGATATGCTTTGGTTCCCTCCAAAGCCGATATGATTATACCTTTTTTCCCTCCCGCAAGTCAAGCAATTATCGGCCCAATAGATAATATTCAACAATTTAAGGGGGAGCTGGCACACTTGGCACAAGTGGGGCAGCGATAGCTGCCTGGTGGATGTAGGCAGTATGTGCGAAAAAGCTTGCTTTGAGAGAGCAGCATCTTCTGAGAACACCCTGCCGGCTTAATCTCTGTGATTCTCTGTGCCCTCGGTGGCTAAAAAAACTAATATAAAAAAAACTGGAGGGAGTTTTTTATGCTCGTAGTCTTTTTGATTAGTCGATAAGACTATATACTATCAGTTTTTTTATCCCTCGTTTGCCTTCTGTACTTTGTATATTCTGTCCTAAATTTCGTATTTTTTCGTGGTTTAAATTACCAAATCTCCGAGCTCCGCATTAAAATATTCTTAGTGTCTTAGTGCCTTCGTGGCTAACCTAATCTCCGCGCTCTCAGCGTGCTCTGCGGTCTTCTCCAGGCTCTTAGGCAAATCACACAACTAAAAGGCAGATTTCAAAACGCAAACGCAGTTTGCTGCGTATGAGGGCGATAGGTTTCCGCAGATGCTTGTATTGAGAAAAACCTTCGCCGAATACACAAATCTGCCTGAAACTCCGCGTCCTCCGCGTTAAAATCTTCTTAGTGTCTTAGTGCCTTCATGGCAAACCAAATCCGCGTTAATCCGTGAAATCCGCGGTTAAAAAACCGTTCATTTTCGTTCAAAACCGTTCTATTTTTGTTAATTTTTGTCAATTTTTACCCCTTTTTTTGACCCAAAAGCGTAATAGTCCTATAATATCTCTATATTCACCTACGCTAACAACCCTATTTCCCGGAATTCTCTTAAAAATACTTCATTTCCCTCTATTTTCAGTTTATTTTTATCTTTTTTTCAGTTGATTTTCTAGATGGGAACTTAGTTTTATTTTTTGGGTGGGGCGGCTGTTTTTTTGGGCTGCTCGATGCCGAGGGCGGTTTCAACCCTCTCAATTCTTGTCGAAAGTTCAGTTATATTAGTCTCAATAGAATCCAGTTTTTCAGCAATAACCTTGATTTCAGTATTGATATTGTTCAGATTATTTTCTGTTTGGCCCAGCAGCCGGTCAATCATATTCTCATAAACGTAAATAATATGTGGTGTATCGGTTGCATATTCGGGAAGATAAATTTGTGGTTTGACTTCATAACGTTTGTGGCCGCCGTAAATTGACGGTGAGAACAATATTATAATTAAGCAGAAGATTATAACTGCGCCGAAAGCCAATACACTTTTATTTGCCTTTGTTTTCATGTTAGTTTCTTTATTTTATGTTTGAAATCCCAAACAATCGCTAAATGATAAATGAAAGTATTTTGTATTATTTTCGAGCATAAAAAGACAAACTTAAAGAGTTTTTCACTGGAAAATCAAGATAACTGGAAAGTTAGAAGTCGATATTAAAGTATTCACAGAAATATAACGAAAGAAAATGTGTAATTGTCTGCGATGTGGTGGTTATTGCTATATGGGCAAATGTGGGAATAGTATTTGAATAAGGTGGTAAGATATCTAAATAATGGCCAAAACACAAACAGATATAGAATCACGAATAGTAGCTTTATCGAGCGAATCATTTAACGCCTTTTGTGAAGATATTTCCGGTATGTCCGGTGTAGATATCGGATGTGAACAGAAGGGGGTAGTTACTGAGACTATCAAAGGGCTTAAAAAAAGATTTAAAAAGCTCGTGGCTGTTAGTTCCGTTAAGTCTGAAGGTGCGTTAGATGCGATGTTCCAGTTGGTGTTTGATAAGGAGGGTTTATTTATCCTGGCTGGTGTTATTGTTTCACTGGCGGAGCAGGAGATTCTACAGCACATAAAACACGGCACCAAAAAAGATGCTGAAGATGTGAGTGACGCTATAGGCGAAGTGGCAAATATACTTGTGGGCTCCTGGGATAAAGTTTTCAACGAAAGATTAGACGGTCACAAACAATTAGATAAGACAAATACTTTTGTCGGCAATCCATGGGACAATCCGGAAGAAAAGATAGAATTGAGCAGCGATGAAGAATTTTTATTCGTCCCGTATGAAATGACAGTTGACCCATATCCGGCCTTCAATTGCGGCGTTATTTTTCCAAAAACGGTCTTCGGCAAAACATCAGAATTTGATAATGAATAAACTACTTCCTCTACTGAAGAAGCTAAGAGCGAAACTGAGGAAAAGACCAAAGAAAAGGTTGAGGAGAAAAAGGCGGATGATACTGTTGTTGAACAGGAAGACACTGAGGAAACCAAACTAGAGAATGATGAGCCTCCTGCTGAAGACAAAGCTGAGGAAAGAATTGAATCTGAAAAGGAGACCATTTCTGCAGAAGGCGAGACGGAGGCAAAAAAGAGCGAAGATGAGGATGGTGGTGATGTGAGTGGGCAAACTGACGCAAGTAATGAGCCGAAAAGTGACGATGCCGGTTCAGAAACCAAAGAGGCAGTAGTTGTTCAGGCACATACGGAACCGCATGAGCCGACTAAAGAGACAAAATCCGCCAGGGGAAAAGTTACTAAAGCCATACTAAAAATGACACAGTCACGGGCAGGTATGCCCGGCGAGGGACCGCTAGTGTCCTTATCATTATGTGCCAGAGATATTATGCAAAAAGAGATTATCTGGGGCAATATCGATGACAGTGTTCAGCTATCTCTCACAAGAATGCAGGAGGCGGGCGCTGACTATATGATGGTAGGCAAGGACGGAGTGCTCGAGGGTATTATATCAAGGTCTGACATAACGGGCGTGGTCAGTTGTTATCTGCGGCCGATATTTGCAAAATGGCGTCGGCCTTTGGATGATGCTACACTCAATATCAAAATTAAATGGATAATGAGCAGACCTGTACACACGATAAAGTATGATACGTCACTTGCGGAAATTATGGAGAATATGAATAAGCTTGGCAGACGTTGCTTACCTGTAGTCGATGAGCATGGCATGGTGCAGGGTCAAGTGACGGTATTTGATGTATTCCAGGCACTATTAAATAGATGACAGTATTTTTTTACCGCTTTTATTAAGCCATAAATATGTCATCCGTCAAGTCGCTACCAAGATGGCTTGCATAGTATTGTTTTAAAGTTTCTTCGCCTTGAGATTGGAATTTCTGCATAGACGAGAAAACTCCTGTTTTCATAAGAAACAATATTGTAATACATGCCGCCAGGTTTGCTACCTGGCTTTTATACTTACTCATTCTCTCAAAAAGCTTTGGTTCAGGAATGGCTTCCTTTAGCTTTTGAGCTTTAGGAGCATTACGAAGTTTATGGCTAAGTACCCCAATGGCTTGTCTGTTCGCTTGCTTGAGCAATTCTAATCTATGAGGTTTAGATTTTACAATTGAAAGAGCGGCCTCTACTCTTGCTGTTAATGCAAGCCTTTTTTGGCATCTCGGACAATTAGCGATATGTCTCTGTACCCAATCGGCATGAAGTCCGATTCGTTTGGATATGGTCGAATACAACCAAACTCTGATTTTTCTGCATTTGTTATGTAATCTTCTCGTTTTCATTTTATTCTTCTTTATTCATTAAAACAGATAATAACTGAATAGCTTTACATCTATACACTCTTGCGGTAGCAGAGGTAATCCCAAGTACTTTTGCAACCTGAGCATAAGACAATTCTCCGAAGTCGCGTAAAGTTATCACAATCCTCAAATGCTCCGGAAGTCGAGAAATACTGTCTCTCAAACGTTCCTGTAGAAATTTCGAATCCAGCTCGCTTGAAGGAGACTTTGTGTTTCTTTTTACAATGCTGTCCCTAAACAAATTTTTTCTTTCGATGATTCTGCGTCTCAGCAAAGTTATCGCTGCATTGGTTGCCGTGCGAAACAAATATGCCTTGACGCATTCGGGTTTTACACCACTTTCACAATGAGCCAAATTCAGGAAAGTGTCCTGATAGGCATCACAGACATCCTGCTCATTTCCAAGAATACGCCATAATAATGTAACCAACTCCGGCCCATGTTTATGCATAGCAGATAGAACCCATTTCTGAGACTTACTTATAGTCTTAGGAATGGTAAAATCCCATGTTAAACCAGCTATATTTGCCTGCACCGTCATTGGATTTCACTTTTTTAGTCTATTCTGTTTATAAGACGCCCTGATTAAATATATGTTAACATAATTCTTTTGAAAAATCCAGTAAATTTTTGGATTTCTGGTTAACGTTTGGCTGTGTTTTGCGTCTTATTAATGAAAAAACTTAAATTATTAATAGTTACAGAAAGATGAAGCTTATGTTTAGGGAAGTTGCTTCAGCCAATCACAAAAGGCCCCAGGATGTTGTTTCACTAGTCGATGACCTTTTAAAACAAGGTATCAGGTGCGGCGCAAGTGATATACACTTTGAGCCCACTAATTCGGAAATGCTTGTGAAATACCGACTTGACGTGGTTCTGGATGTTGTAGAGAAACTGCCTAAAACCATATCTGATAATATTGTTGCGC
>CAZUTR010000169.1:0-2451 GCA_964623545.1 uncultured Pirellulales bacterium
TAATGATACGCCAGGCCTGCGAGTTTTTATTTGATGAACTCAAATGGCCAAACCGTCCCAAAAAAAATCTCATCACGAAATTGTAATAAACAAGCTCGTTTGAAGCGAAGCTCCTGTTTTTTTCTTGCTACTTTTTGGGTATTGTGAGCACAACGAATCGGCTGCCGCGTTCATCTTTGACCAGTAATAGTACAGCCCCTTCTTCGGAGGCGTTCTCTACAGCTTCATTAAATTCCTTTGTATTATTGATTTTTCTCCGGTTTACCTCCGTAATCAAGTTACCCGGCTTTATACCGGCAAGCTCTGCCAGCGAGCTTGGTTCGACATTTGTGACAATCACGCCTGTTAAATCGGTGTAATCGAAGCGTTTGGACAGATCAACGGGAAGGTCATGCACGGTTAAACCTAACTCTGTCACCTTTGCTTCACCGCTGGCTAGTCCTCCTGCCGGGCGTTCGCTGAGTTTGGCGGTTAAGGTTTTTTGTTTTCCGTCCTGCAGCACTACTATTTCCACTTCGGTGCCTGGTTTTAACATTGCGATACGGTTGCGCAGCTCCTGAGCCTTCTCAACGGTCTTGCCATTAAACTTGATAATGATGTCGCCTGGTTTTACACCTGCTTTGTCCGCAGCCGAATCCGGTGTAACCTCAGGGATTAGAATGCCTTTGGAATCTTTTAAGCCAAAAGATTCGGCTAATTTCGGATCCAGGTCTTGTGGCAAGATGCCCAGAAAACCTCGGACTACGGTCCCGGTTTCGATAAGCTGACTGTAAATACCTTTGGCCATATTGATGGGGATTGCCAATCCGATACCGATATTTCCGCCCGGGCCTATTATAGCGGAATTAATGCCGACAACCTTACCATCCAGATTGACCAGTGGTCCGCCGGAATTGCCTGGATTAATAGCGGCATCGGTCTGGATAAAATCCTCGTAGGCTGTCAAACCAATTCCGCTTCTGCCCTTGGCGCTTACAATACCGGCGGTGACGGTATGGCTCAGTCCAAATGGATTACCGATTGCAATAACCCATTCGCCGACCTCGAGGGCATCGGAGTCCGCAAGCTCAAGGAAAGCAAGATTATCAGCATCGATTTTTATAAGGGCGACATCCGATTCCGGGTCTGTGCCGACAGTTTTTGCAGTTAATTCACGTCCGTCTGAGAGAGTTACGGTAATTCCATCCTCGTCGGTCTCGCCTACAAGATGGTTGTTTGTCAGGATGTACCCGTCCGCGGAAATAATAAAGCCGGAACCCTGGGCACGCTGGAGATACTTGCGCTGCGGTGACTGTCTTTGAGGTGTACGACGACGGAAGAAGTAATCAAAGAAATCATCGTTAAATGGGTCAAAAGAACGGTCATCAAATGGCCAGTTGTCCATAGAACGGTAGTTCTGCGTAATGGTCTTTTGGACCTTGATTCCGACTATCGCGGGTGAGGTCTTTTCGGCAATGTTGGCAAAGGCCTTGCCTAACCGCCGGAGCGTATCGATACCCTCCGTGTCCTGCGCAAAAGCAAATACCGGCGAGAAGAAAAGAAAAAATGTGAGAATAAAATAGACGTAGCGATAGTTGGAGAAAGTTTTAGTTCTTGTAAAATTCACTGATGAGCCGTGCATTTTGACCTCCAAATTAATTTAAATTAATCAGATTTGACATAACCGGTAGTTCCAGGATAAGATTGAAATTCACAAAAATCATTTTTCAAACTGTATCAAGGAATATCGCCCATATTTTTAATAACGTTTAATTGCGATTCAGTTATTTATATACGATTTTAGCGAAGCTTAGTTCATAAAACTACGGTTTTTTTATACAAAAACGGCCAGGAACTAAAGATAAAAGCGTTGGACTGCACGAATTGGGCTTCAGAGGATTTGACACAAATTTGCTTGACAGGCTCCTACAAAAACTTATAAGCGCTTTTGTAAACTGGTGGGAATGGGCAGATAAATAATGCTGTACGTTTTTGGAAGTGTTGGTTTGTTAAGGATTTAAAATATTGTCAGGTCGCGGTTATTCGCGTCGGAAAAATTTCAATGTTTTTTTAAGGTCGGAAAAATGAAATCTATTAACAAAATTCTAAAGTTTGTGGTTTTGCCGATTGTTATTTTAGTAGTTGTTTTGCTTTTAGCTTTTTATCTGGTCGGCGAAGGCATTTTGAAAAGCGGAGTCGGAAAAGCCGCCTCCAAAACGCTTGGAGTTGGTGTGCACATTGATGATATGAGCCTTTCGATTGTAAAAGGAAGAGTGGGGATTGGTGGTCTGGTTGTTGAAAATCCATCCGGCTATGCCAACAAAAACCTGCTTGAGCTGGACAAGGGACAGGTGACGGCAGCTCTTGGCTCATTGCTAAGCGACACTGTGAATATTAAAACGATTCAGCTTGATGGAGTCAATTTGGTGATTGAACAGAAAGGTTTAGGCAACAATCTCAGGGATGTTATAA
>CAZUTR010000169.1:2551-5927 GCA_964623545.1 uncultured Pirellulales bacterium
GTCAATTTGGTGATTGAACAGAAAGGTTTAGGCAACAATCTCAGGGATGTTATAAAATCACTTCCTGAAAAAGAGCAGCAGCAGGACGAGCAGGCCGGCAAAAAACTCCACATCGACGAGCTTGAGATTAGTAACATCAAAGTAAAGGTCAAATTGCTTCCTATTCCGGGCAAGGCCGACACTGTCAGCCTGAATCTGGACCCTATAAAGATGAGCAACTTGGGCAGTGACAATAAGCTCAGCACCGGCAAGTTATGCGGTAAGATTATACTCGCGCTTGCAAGCGGTGTTGCCAAGCAGGGAGCCGGTGTTCTTCCTGACGATATCACCAACTCTGTGAAGTCAGCTCTTGAAGAAACTTTAGCATTGACCAAGACCGCTTCTGAGGAAGGAAAAAAGCTTTTAGAAAAAGGTGGCGAACTTACTGAAGGCCTCAAGGGATTACTAAAATCGAAGAAAGATGAATAATTTAACAAGTCAGCTGTGAATAACTCAGCACTGCCGACAGTGAAAACTTGTGTGTCGTCAAACTGCTATAGCAGAGGCGAATTGAAGCTCAACACTCGTTTTGAATAAAAAACGCTTTTTTAAGAGTATATTTTTTTTGTATGTTTTAAAAAGTCCTCGTTTTTATAATATTTTACTTGACAATTCGCAAGGCATCCAATAACGTATTATCGGTCATTTAGCACTTTGGCGTTTTAGGAGGTTGTATAAACTTTCCTATAGCCCGCGCATAACATGTGTTGTTGCGCGCGTAAATTGGAATTAGGTTAACTTACATGGAGGTAAGAGATGATGAAGAAATTGGTTGTGTTTATTGCAGTACTCTTAGTAGCTTGCTCAATCGCGACAGCCGATGACTTGAATCCCCCACCTTGGAGTAGAGATAATCCTCATAGCTCCTTTCAGTTATGGGAGTTCTTTACGGACGATACTTCACCCGCACCCGATGCTCTTGACAATCCCTTCGGCGACCCAGTTCTGGATGTGGTTCCAATGGGTGATTGGATCCCTGAGGTTGACGGACACATAGGTGTATGGCCTCTGTCGGGTGAGATAGACGTGTTCATCCCAAACTATACTGAAGTCTGTTTTTGGAAGGAAATTGTTATCCAGTTAGTGTGGAAGCCGGCATATTTGAACGATTACTCCTGGGACAATCGACCACTCGTCGGCGTTACACCGAGCGTAGACCCATATAAGGTGTTCACGGTTAGTAGAACCGAAGAGTTAGATGATGGCTGGATGTATTCGTTGTACGAAATCGAGGTGATTCCGAATCCCCTGTGGGAGTGGATTGCTATCAAAGGTGATATTCTTGTCGACCAGTTAGTCATTGACACCTTGTGTGTCCCTGAACCATCTTCATTGGCTTTGCTCGGCTTGTGTGCAATAGCGCTACTAAGAAGACGCTAAAATTTGAGTTATCATCATAGATTGAGCATCAAAAGGCCCTGGGATGATCCCCAGGGCTTTTTTATTTGTTGGCTATTGGCAAAAGTCGCAAAACTGCCTAATCATACCCTTACTTGCATTTTCATAACTTTTATGCGAGGTTTTTTTGTTAGTAAAACCTCATACTAAAGCTTTTTAGCGTTTTTTTTTATCCGATGGGCTCAAAATCCGAAACTTGGCCAAGAAAGTCCGAAGAAAACATGAAAAAAATGAAAAAAATCAAGATTTTGTATTTTTTCTCTTGACTCTCAACCCGAGCATTTTGTACAATATTTGCATAATTATTGCAGGATGGATGGATTTGAAAGATTCCAAGGATGGTTCCACATGTCTTTTTGCCCGAAGATGTAGTTTGCGCACAGGGCTGTGTGCTTGAGATTTATGAAAAAAGCTGGAGGAGTAGGCTTATGAAAAGATTAATAATTTATGCGGTAGTAGCTGCGGTTTTTATCGCAACTCCAGCGATAGCAGTTCCCGTCTATACGGTGGATTTAGGTGACCCCGATGTGCTAAGTGATGCAGGTATCACATTGAACGGATGGGGAGAGGCTGAACCGGTACCCAGCACCCATGGAAACTACGGTGGTTTTGGCTATACACCACCCGCACTACCCGGTGACAATTATGCGGCACCTACTACCCCGACTTGGGACCATCTGTGCAGGATGGTCTGGGGTAATGTGGAGCCGGCACAATACCCGGACACTCAACGTAGTCTCCATGATTGGGCCGAGATTACCTTCCCCACGCCTATAGTGTCCGTAACTATCAGACATCTTGATGGTATTACTGTCGATTCCTTTGACGTTTATGTTGACGGTGAGCTATGGGGTGGTTACACCGACCAAGGCTCCACAGAAACGTGGTATGAGCACACATATACTGGAACACCTGGTTTGACGCTCAGGATTCAAATTCCTAGCACGACCGCTGAATGGGCATACAGATACAAAGCCGGAAGTCCGGGAGGATGGGGAATGTTAGGTATCGATCGAGTAACAGCGATACCTGAGCCGGCTACGATTTGTTTGCTTGGTATTGGAGCGCTGGCATTACTGAGAAAACGCAGGGCCTGAGAAAAAATATAGTTTTGGCCAAAGCAAAAAAAAGCTGTGAGTGAGAGACTCACAGCTTTTTTATTTGCCGCCAATTAGAGGAGTAGTAAAAACTGACCTCATACCGTGCATTGCATTTTTATGAATTTTTTGCAGGTTTTTTGTCATTGAAACCGTTTTTTACGCGTAATACAGCTTTTTAGCATTATTTTTTGTCAAATGGCCCGAAATCCAGCAACCAGCTCAGAAAGTCCGAAGAAAACTTAAAAAAATGGGGAAAATCGAGATTATGAGAAATTTTCTCTTGACTCTTAACCCAGGCATTTTGTACAATACTTACACAATATTATAGGAGTGAGGGTTTTGAAAGACTCCAAGGAGGGTCCCACACGTCTTTTTGCCCGCAAGTAAGATGTGCGCATAATGTAGTGTGCGCTAGGACTATTTAAAATGGAGGAGTAGGCCTATGAAGAGATTTATAATATTTTGTGCAGTAGCAGCTGTGTTTCTTATCGCGTCTTTAGCGATGGCAGTTCCTGTCTATACGGTTGATTTGGGTTCATATGAGCCGTATCCTATGCTTAATTGGGGCCCGATTGAACCAACTACCAGCGGTGGTAATTGGGGTGGTATGGGAGCTGGAACAGCTCCCGGGTCGACTGACCAGCTTTGTAGAACCGTCTGGGGAGTAGGTGACAAGATGATAGCAACTATCACATTCCCAGGTCTAATAGATTCCGTAGATATTAGACATCTCGATGGACAGGCATTGGATCCTGGTGGTGGCGGCGGCGATGACTTTGAAGTGTATGTTGACTATGTGCTTTGGGGTAGCTATACTTCTTTAGCAGATACTACCGAGA
>CAZUTR010000170.1:0-3594 GCA_964623545.1 uncultured Pirellulales bacterium
GCTATCATAAAAATCTAAATTTTCAGAAGAATTGATTATTATACTGTTCATTCCAATCTTATCCGATGTTTCTAACAATATAGCCCTTTCAATTACGTTTCGCAGCTCCCTTACATTGCCGGGCCAATTGTGCTCCTTCAATGCTTCCATTGCAAACTTGGTTATTGATGCAATTTTTCCTTTACTATCAGGACAAATGGATGAATTCTTCAAAAAATACTCAGCAATCAGCGGAATATCCTCTTTACGCTCTGCTGACCGCAGAGGTGCGATATTGATAGGACATATATCCAGGCGATAGTACAAGTCCTGTCTAAAACGGTTATTTTTTATTTCGTTTTTGAGATTTCGATTGCTCGATACAATAATTGTTGCATTACATCTAATCTCTTTTGTTCCTCCAACCCTCCTGAAAGTCTTTTCCTGCAGAACTCGTAGTAGTTTCGCTTGAAGTTCAAGAGGCATTTCACTTATTTCATCAAGATATACAGTTCCTTCGCCCGCTAATTCCAAAAGTCCAATTTTATCGCGGTCGGCGCTCGTAAACGAACCCTTAACATGACCGAAAAGCTCGCTTTCCAGCAGATTTGCAGTCAATGCAGCACAATTAATCGGTATAAAAACTTCTTTGGGATTCCTTAACAAGCTAATCGCTTTGGCAGCAAGTTCTTTGCCGGTGCCAGTCTCTCCTGTAATCAAGATTGGGTTGCATTTGCTCGCCGCAACAATTTTAATCATTTTGATAGTATTCAAAGCTGCCTTGCTATGACCAACCATAGTAACCGATGCAGATAGCTCATCTGCAAAAAAGTAATCAGCATTTTTCTTAGAAATATAATCACATTCCCCGCTTTTTATCTCATTTACAATTTCTTTTAACTTCTGTTCAAGATTTCTTCCTCCTATATAGTTGCATATATCTTTTGTTTCAACCGATGCATACGTCTCCATGCTTCCTTCTACATCACCTACTACTACAATAGGTATTTCATTAAGTCTTTTAGCGGCATTTCTGAATTTTTTAATAGATTCTTGTCCAAAGCTGTGTTCGAAAAGAATTAAATCAGGGTTGTGTTGATTAACAAACTGCAAAGCCTCGGTGACTGTATCAGCCGCGAATATATCTCTACCGATACACCTGGCTAACTGCTGAATTAAAATATCTTTACCTACTGTAAGAACGTTGCTTAGGGTCATTTCATCTCAAAAACACAATTATTATTTCATAAAGTGTTTTTGGGTGTCCCTTTTTCTACTACCCCCCACTTCTTAAACCCCCATTGAGTGCACCCAAATATCAGCGAATATCAATCAAACAACAACCGGAAAAAACGTAATAACATAAAATTAGAATTCGATTTCTAAATCGACCGATAAGCTTTAAAATCTTAAATTTTTCCGACTGTTATCCGATAATGTCACCATCTTTTCGAGCAATTATTAGGATACATAAACACTCTCAATTCTTATCGGACGATTACCCTACCAAAAAGGCTTATCGCAAGAGTATTAAATTCTGCATATTATAGGACGACTTAAATATAAACAACACAATTAACTAACTCTTTTGCAGTTATAGGACTTGTACATATCTGTAATTAAATTAGTAAAATATTAAGAATTCCTGTCATTACGATTTTAAAGCAAAAGCAGCTATGAAAAAATTTCTGGTATATAGGAAGATTTGTCCTTAAAACTCTTATTTAAGACCACCCAATCTTTACGTTTTAAAATTCCGAACATCTTTAACCTCTTCTTATACAGGCACTTACCCATTTGATAAATTTAACCAACTCATGCATGGCACATAGATTGCTCAATTTATGCAGCGTAACTATTAAAAAACACAATTTTTTAAATAAGGCGACAAATTATGAGTACCTCCTCAATAACATCAGCTAGTGACATCCAGACGGACTATATGAAACTTCTTATAGCACAGCTTCAATATCAAAATCCTCTGGAACCATTAAGCAATAATGAAATGGCCTCTCAACTGGCTCAGTTTTCAGAACTTGAACAATTAGAGTCAATGAACACAAGTTTTGCAAAGATACTTGGAACCGTTGAGCAAAATTATGCCGCCTCTCTATTAGGTAAAGAAGTTTCGTTCTTTATTAAATCGGAAGATGGAACTACAGATATATTGAGTGGCACAGTAGAACAGATTTACAATAACGTTGATGGGCAAATCCTTCTGTCTCTGGGTGGATATAACATTACTTTAGAAGAGGTTATATCTGTAAACTCGTAATCCAGGATAAAATCTCTAAATGTTTTAACAATGTTGAGTAAATCTAAATAAAAAATATAAAAAAGGAGAAATAAAAATGAGTTTTGCACTTTCAGCGGGAGTTACTGGCCTTCAGGCCCACCAAAAAATGCTTGATGTAGCGGGTAATAACCTTGCTAATGTCAATACTACAGCATTCAAATCCAGCAGAATAACATTTTCTGAACTTCTCAGTGAAACAATTAAAAAGGCATCTCAACCAACTTCAACAGTAGGTGGTACAAATCCTCAGCAGATGGGAAGCGGTGTTGGCGTAGCTGGCATATCACCCAATATGTCACAGGGCAACATCGTAAATACAGGTAATCCTCTGGATATGGCGATTGAAGGAGAAGGTTATTTTGTTCTTAACGATGGCCAACAAAACATCTATGCTCGCGCAGGCGCTTTTGCTGTAGATGCAAACTCGAATCTTGTTGACCCATCTAACGGTTATATCGTTCAACGTATCGGTTCGATTGGTGAAAGTGACGGCTTTCAGACCCCAGGTATCAGCAATGTCAAGGTTCCCTACGATGTGGCAATGGCAGCAAATGCTACATCTTCGGTAAAGGTTTCAGGTAATCTAAGTGCCGATGCCACATTCACTACAACACAAACAAATGAGCTAAAATCAGACATAACCTTTACCACCAATAACGGTTCTACGCCAACCGGTTCCACATTGCTTACCGACCTTGACCAATACAGCGGCGGAACACTTAGTTCAGCCTATATTTCGTTCTCGGGTTACGACCCGAGTGGTAATGATTTGATTGACACTTCTGGCTCTGGTCATCTTGATGTCGATGCTGCCACAAACTTGGATGACATAATTAATCATTTAAATACTTTTGTTCTCGACCCCACCAAGCAGGTTGCTTCTTTGAGTAATGGTCGAATAATAATAAACGATGTTGACAACGGCTACAGCAAGTCAGATTTGAAATTTGAATTTACAAACGGTGGTGATGGTACACTAACAATGCCGGGGTATTTTGAAGTTTCTACCGTTGGTGGTGAAGAAGTTAAAAACATCAATATTACAGTTTATGACTCTCAGGGAGGCAAACATGTGCTTTCCGGTGCTTTTGTTCGTACGAATACGGACAACACATGGGATATGGTGCTAACATCAATTACAGGCAATGTTAATGAGTTGACCTTTGATAATCGGCGAATTCGAGATATCGAATTTGACGCCGGTGATGGTTCCTTCAAAGGTCTGAACTCTACGACAGGTGATACAGCCCAATTTGAGATAACTTTTGCACACGACACATCACACCCTCAAACTATATCAATCTCAATGGGTACAACTG
>CAZUTR010000170.1:3604-5907 GCA_964623545.1 uncultured Pirellulales bacterium
TTTGATAATCGACGGATTCGAGATATAGAATTTGACGCCGGTGACGGTTCCTTCTCGACAGTCGGCGATACATCTCAATTCGAGATAACATTTGCGCACGACACATCAAGCCCTCAAATAATAGCGATCTCAATGGGCACAACAGGTCAGTTGGACGGTTTAACACAATTCGCAGGTAACTCCACGGCCGTAGCAAGGGAGCAGGATGGATATGAGGCCGGTCGGCTCTCGACAGTTTCGGTGAACAACGAAGGAATAATCATCGGTGCTTTCTCAAATGGTATCAAGAAAAACATCGCTACCATTCAGGTAGCATTATTCCAGAATACATCGGGTTTGGAAACTATTGGCAACAGTTATTTTATTCCTTCAGCCAATTCAGGTGAGGCAATAGCAACACAGGCATTAACCGGTGGTGCCGGCTCGATTCACGGCGGCTCGCTCGAAAAATCCAACGCAGATGTGGCAAGCGAGTTTGTCAGTATGATTCAGGCGCAAAACGGCTTTCAGGCAAATGCCAGAACAATCCGAGTTGCCAATGACATACTTAGAGAGCTGACTAACCTGATTAGATAATATCTCGAAGGTACTAATATGATAACAGCAGCGGCAATTAATTCTACTTTAAATATTATATTCTTGGCCTTGACACCTATTCAACGTTATGAGGCAGCACGCAGATTTAATACAAGCATTATCGCCAATAAATGGTTCATAATAGTCGGCGTAATCGCCATAACTATTTTGACAATACTGCTGCTCATCGTTAGCGTAAAACGATTCAGGCATGAACGAAAGACTTCAGACCAACTGTTTGCTGAATATTCTCAGAAAAGGGGCTTGAGCGCCCGCGAACATCAACTTCTCATCGATATCGCAAAAAAAGCAGGACTAAAAAGAAATGAATCGATTTTCACTTTGGTATCTGCATTCGACCGCGGCTCTGCTAAAGTTCAGGATGGCCTGAAGAACAAACTCTCGAGCGATGAACACAAACAGCTCAATATGGAAATTTCCTTCCTGCGCGAAAAGCTTGGCTTCCGCAAACAAGCTGCATCCTCGATAGGCCAGGCGAAAAAACCTGATAAATTAAGCAGTAGACAGATTCCTACCGGTAAACAAGTCCACATTACTCGACAAAAAACCGGCAAAGCAGCAGAAATCGAGTCGACTGTGACCAAAAACAACGACACTGAACTGACCGTTGAATTAAAAGAACCTGTTGAATTTACCATTAACGAATCCCTATGCGTGCGATATTATTTTGGCCCCTCCATCTGGGAATTTGACAGTTCCGTAATCAGCTGCGATGGTTCGATTCTGGTTTTAGACCATAATGATAACATTCGATTCATCAACCGCCGCCGTTTCTTGCGCGTATCCGTAAAAAAAACTGCTTATATCGCGCATTTTCCTTTTACGAAGACAATCTCAAAAAGCAGAGACAGCGCCAAAGGAACTCCAACGAAAGCTGACAATATTAAAACATCTTCATCTATCGAGCGTGCCCTGCCTGAATTTTTTCCTGCGGTTATTACCGAATTATCCGGAACCGGCTTACGTATAGAGTCATCACTGCAGGTCGAAACAGGTGAGAGAATCATTGTAGTATTCAGTTTGGACAAGGAGCAGCAAGGTAACGCAACACCCGCAGATGAGGGCAATAATGCGACAACATCGAAAGTCGTAGAAGATATTGGCATAGTCAGGGACATCAAAGCTATTCAGGATGGTTTTTCCACAGCAGTTGAATTAACTGGTTTGAGTGACCCAGATGTTGACGAGCTGATTAGCGCTGCAAACGCCGAATCGGTAAGAGCCGGTGCTGAAAACCAAAACGTTCCCGCCACGGCAACTGTAGAAAAACAAGATAGTTAAACGGAGGTTGACGAGGAGTATAAAATGTCTGATATTGAATTATTTAGCTCAAGAATCGATGGACTGACACAGGAATTTAACATTATCGCTCACAATCTGGCCAATGTAAGTACAGCCGGATATAAGCGCAGATGTAACACTTTTTCAAAATCTCTTGCAGCCCAAGGTTTGGTAACTGAAAACCAACCTGCCGGTGAAATTGATTTGAAAACAACCCTTGATTTCTCTCAGGGCGAGTTAGTTCGAACGGGACGAACACTGGATATTGCCCTATGTGGTAAGGGTTTCTTTGTGATAGAAACACCCGATGGTGCACTTTACACCCGCAATGGGATTTTCCAGCGGAACCAGAACAACCAGATCGTGGACTCTTCAGGAAGAATCGTAGCAGGACAGGGTGGACCGATTACGATACCAGCCAATGT
>CAZUTR010000171.1:0-5860 GCA_964623545.1 uncultured Pirellulales bacterium
GTTCGTAGACGGTTAGCATCGTATTGACCGGTACCTTTCTCCGCCTCCAGCGCTGCGACAGTCTCGTTAATATCCTCAGAAGGAGCCCCGATGCTGAGCATAAGACGCCGTAGATATTCTATCTTTGTATCTATCGATTCCCAGTCTTTCTGTTCCTTATTTAGTTCACCCCTTAGCTCCTGCGTAATTTGTTTTGGTAACCTTTCATCAAATAATTCTGCCATTTTCGATACACGCCGATAGATGTAATCTTGGTCTATCTCCCCCAGCTCAAGTCTTCTTTCAGAAATTTCGAACTTGATGCACAGCTCGTTCTCAAGGTCTGTTTTGATTTCCTCTAACAGCCGCATGTTAACCGGACCCATTGGCACAAGGATAATCTGAACGTGTTCTGCGACTTTGTCCTCCTCTGGCGTTTTGTCTTCCAAGGGTACTTTTCCAAGTTCTTTCAGCAAACTCTCGGATTCTTGAATAAGTTGTTCATCTTCGGCGTAATTGTACACAATCCCCGCGCTGGCCGCTGCCTGTTCCTTTAGACCGCTATCCTTGTATAGCTGTGATATCTTCAATTGATATTCAAGTCTCCAACTATCTGTCCTTAGTCCTTCTTCGTAAAGAGTAATGGCTGATTTGTTATTTCCCTCGGTCGCGAATATGTCCCCCAGCCGGAAAAAGGCGTCAATCTTTCCTCTTCGAGAAACATTATCCATTTTGCGAAGTTTATTAACTTGTTCCTGCAAGAGCTCCTTTTCGTGTTCCTGGCCCAATTGTTTCTCATCGGAACTCTTTGCTTTTGACACTATCTCCTGAAGTTCTGCTTTGAGAGATTCGCTCACATGACGAATCTGTTCCTTACAGATTTCTAATACCCGTTCATGCTCAACACAGTTAGCTTTCAAGGACCACTTTGCCGCCCCAGCAGTAAGAATTAGTGCTTGGTTGGCGTCTTTGGATAACTCAATTGCAGATATCACTTTGGTCACTGCATTTGGGTCACCCGTAGTCATGAATTCCACCCAGAGAAAATCCAGGTCGTCTGCTTCCTGGATGGGTCTGGTTAGAGGCTTGAACGCCGGCGACAACTGGCCCCTGAGAATCCGGTCTATGTAATCTACTTCTTTGGAGAACCTGCCTTGTTTCAGTTCCGACCTTAAGTATCCCCGTACTTCATCGTTTGAACATAGTTCAAATATTCTTAACAAAAGAATTCTTTGATGGTGATTGGCCCCTTCGAACAAGCGCAGATATCCACTGACAACGCTAGTTTCAAGCTGACCGATTCTACCGAACTGATAAGCAATCAGGTCACGGCAGTGTGAGTCGCAGCGCCCGTCCTCGTCTAACATGTCCGACCGAAAGAGGTTTTTTAGCATTTCCCCTGCCTTCTCGGGCTCGGGCTTAAGGTAGTAAAACGATATGTAGTCTTGAAAGACTTCTTCGAAATAATCCGGCCCAACTGCTTGGATCGTGCCCAAGCCAACGAGTATTGATGCCAGAATGACTTTCATCTTATCACACATGATTCTTGTCTCCACTGACTTTCCTATGTTTACATTTTGATAGTTTTTTCCTCCAAGTACAACTTTTGCCTAAAATGAATTCCCTTATATCATGAGATTTTAAACGCTGTTTCAGTTAAAGTCAAGCTTTATTAGAAGTAAGGTAGTATTTGTACATTTTCCAAATACAAAAATCTGCCTGAAATCTCTGCGACCTATGTGTACATTAAAAACCCGCCCTCTAAAAAAGCTAGAGTTTTAATAAGCTCGTAGTCTTTTTGATTAGTCTTTAAGACTATAGACCATCACGCAATAAGCGAGCTTGTAATCCATTCCCTGAGCATTGAGCTTCGACACAATCTTCGTCAACGCCAAGCAAGCTTCCTTACCCTCCCTTTGCTTGCCCCCGCACGTGTAGGCGGAGGTGCCTTCGTGGCCTATATCAATTATTCAGCTCTGCCAAAATCAATAGCATTTCCCACACTTTTCTGCTATCCTACTACATGATAATTTAATGTCATCTGGTGCAAAATCTGAATAATATAAATTATATTTTTTGATTTCTCTGTGTTATCTGTGTTCTCTGTGAACTCTGTGGCAAGAGACAGTGTGAGTCAGTGTCCAAAGGAACTGTTTATCTCGTTGGTGCCGGGCCGGGAAGGGCCGATTTGCTCACCCTCCGCGGTGCCGAGCTGCTCAAAAAGGCAGATTGCATAATCTGCGATAAGCTGGCCAATCCCCAGCTCCTGAAATTCGCCAAAGCCGATGCAGAAATCATCCACACTCCCAAGCGTATCGGTCCCGGCTCATTCACCCAGGAACAAATCAATCAACTAATGGTTGAAAAAGCCTCAGCCGGCCGAACAGTCGTCCGCCTCAAAGGCGGCGACCCTTACATCTTCGGCCGGGCCGCAGAAGAAGCCAAACTCCTTGCCGATGCGGGCATAGATTTCGAGGTTGTCCCCGGCATAACTGCCGCCACCGCAGCCGCCGAATACGCCGGCCTGATGCTGACTGACAGAAACCTCAGCTCTCAGGTAGTCTTTGTAACCGGAAGAGAAGCCGAAGATAAAAAGGATACGAATATCGACTGGCACCTGCTCGCAAAGTTCAGTGGGACAATCGTTTTTTATATGGGCGTCGAGAACCTGCGATTCATCACTGACAAACTACTCGAAAACGGTATGGACAAAGACATGCCTGTGGCTGTTGTTGCCGACGCCACCTTGCCGAGTCAAAGAATTGTAAGAGCTAACCTTGCATCAATCGCTGATAAATGTAAAGAGCAAAAAATCGAACCGCCCGCTGTTGTGATTATCGGAAAGACCGCAAAAGGCGACAGAGCCCTGGATTGGCTTTCGAAAAAACCACTGTTTGGAAAGACTATCGTTGTCACCCGTGACAATACTGGAAACGCTGAATTTGCAGCTAAGATTATCGTCCGCAGCGGCAGTCCCATAGAATTTGAAACAATAAAATTAAAACCATTGACCAGTTCGAGCGATTTTTTAAGAGCGCTCGAAAAAATCAACGAATTCAATTGGGTAATATTCACCAGTGGCAACGGCGTGAGGTTTTTCTTCGATTATTTAAGGCAACTAAACAAAGATGCTCGTGTTTTCGCCTCTGCAAAAATAGCCGCTATTGGTACTCAAACAGCCGAAAAACTCAGAAGTTTCGGAATAATATCTGATTTTGTACCTACAATTTTTACAAGCCGAGAGCTTGGAAAACAAATAATTCGCTTTACAAATCTGCAGAAAAAGAGCATACTACTTATACGTTCACAGCAGGCCTCGAATGAGTTACCCGAGCTATTGGAACAAGCCGGAGCTAAGGTTGACAACATCGCTGTTTATACCATCGAAACCGAGCAAACCGATTCTGCTTTGTTGCTCGAGAAAATCAAAACTGGCAAGGTCGATTGGGTGACATTTACAAGCCCTTCCTCGGCTAAGGGTTTTTTCGAACAGTTGCCGCCGAACATCTTGAATTCGAGTGATGTTAAGGTGGCATCGATTGGGCCGGTGACTTCCGAACAGTTGAGCCGACTCGGTGTAAATATTGATGCCGAGGCCAAGGAGCATACCATTGACGGACTGCTTGATGCCATGGAAAGGAGTGATGGATGATAAACATATCTAAGCTGTATTGCGGCCTGCCGGGCCAATCCGATGAGCTGCGTTATGGCCGTGCTGCCGGCTATCCCAGACCAAAAAAGGCCCTCTTGGCTGCCGAATCGACCGGCCCAGTTGTCGTTTATAATTGCACACAAAAGTGTAATCTCGATTGCCTGCACTGTTACAATCCCTCCTCAAACGCCGATGCAAAAAACGAGTTGAGCACCGACGATGCCGTAAAGCTACTCTCACAGCTCGCTGAGGCAAAATGTCCCGTCGTGTTATTCTCAGGGGGCGAGCCTTTGCTCCGTGATGATATTTTTATATTGTTGGCTGCGGCGAAGCGTTTTGGGCTGCAATCTGTTATCTCGAGCAACGGCACAGTGATTGACACTGCGGTTGCCCTTCACCTTGCTCAGCTTGACGTAAGCTATGTTGGTGTATCGATTGACGGCAATGAGAAATTCCACGATAAGTTCAGGCGAAAAAAATGGTCATACAAAGCGGCGGAGGCTGGAATTGAGAATTGCAGGAACGCAGGCATCAAGACCGGACTGCGATTTACAATTACAAAGGCGAACAGTGAACAAATCCCCGGCGTTTTTGAAAGTGCCGCAACGATGGGAATCAAGCGTCTGTGCTTTTACCATTTGATAAGAAGCGGCAGGGCGAAACAGCTCGAAGACTATATCCCCACGCCGGAGCAGACCCGCCAGGTCATGGACACGATAATTGAACAGACAACTCATTATGTCAAACAAGGTCTTGTGGACGAGGTCCTGACCGTAGGCAATCATCCGGACGGCCCTTATCTTTTAGTTAAGATGAAGCAGGAGAAGAATAAGCGTTACAAAAAGGCAAAGCAGCTTTTGCGGGCCGCCGGCGGAAACAAAACTGGAAAGAAAATCGCTTGCATCGGCCCGGACGGTCGCGTACACGCAGACCAGTTTTGGCAGAATTACTCGCTCGGCAATGTCAAAGAAAAGCATTTTATGGAGATTTGGGAAAATCCGAAAGAGCCGGTCCTTAAAAAGCTGCGCAGCAAAGACAATGAAGAGCCCAAGCACGGCAAAAAGCGGGCGTTTGTCGACCCCAGATGCCGCGAGTGCAAATGGTTCGAATTGTGCAAGGGCAACTTCAGATTCTTAGGTCCTGAAGCCGACGACAAGCACTGGGTCAACGAGCCGGCCTGCTACCTCACCGACAAGGAAATCGGTATTAAATAAAACCAAGCGTACTTTCGATTGTCACTACTCTGGTTTACGCGGACCTTTCGGCCGTTCGATGTTGGGGCGTTCTCTCATCTGCCCCATTTGATTCTTATACTCTTCAAGACTGATAGCACCATCGCCGTTCGTATCAATTCTCTTGAAGGCTTCCTCGGAATATTTTGCTCTCATAGAATCTCTGCGGCTTTTCCATTCTTTTTCTTCTTCCATCCCCATACCGCGCTGTTGTTGTTGTTCTTTCAGTTTTGCTTTTTGAGCATCTGTTAGAATCCCGTCGATTTCGCCTTCGGTACCGACCTGCAGAACCGCCTGGTCACCAAGTGCCTTGCCAAGTTCGGTTGCTGCGGCGCGAATTTCACTTTCTTTCGCTTTGGATTGCACCGCATCGGTCAGTGCCTTTCTTTTGGCTGTGACAGCCTCGTTGGCGGCTTGAATTTTTGCCTGGAGAGCCTCTAATTTCTTGACCTGTTCATCGGTAAGCTCCAGCTTTTCTTTTAATCTGAGGACCATCGAAACTGTAGGAGTGAATGCCATACGCGGTTCGCCTTGTTGCCTCACAACCGGCCGAATCATCGGCTTTACTTTTCCTTTACCGGCTGCTGCAGATACCGACAGTATTGCAACAAGCAGACAAATTCCAACTACCAGATAAACCCTTTTCATTTTCGTACTCCTTTCTTTTTAAACCAATTATTTCATCCTGAATTGCCGTTATTATACATCAGATTATCAATAAAGACGAGACCTCGCATCCCATTATTTCGAAGAATTTGGAATTTTTATTTTTTCATTCCAAACCGCCGTTTTCTTAGCTAAAATAACACCTAAATGGGTTTTCCGGAGCACAGATTAAGAAGGTTACGCAGCAGCGGGGCGATGCGTCGGCTGGTTCGCGAGACTGCTTTAAATATCGACGACCTGGTCTATCCGCTGTTCGTCCGTCACGGCAGCGGCGTTAAAGAACCCATCAAATCGATGGACGGCTGCTACCACTTCTCACCCGATACAATCG
>CAZUTR010000172.1:0-5776 GCA_964623545.1 uncultured Pirellulales bacterium
CTTTTACCGGTGCTATAGAAACCACGCAGGGCAAGTTCGAACTGGCAAACGGCGGAACCGTATTTCTTGATGAGGTTGCAAACATCAGTATCAATATGCAGGCGCGGTTGCTGCGAGTTATTGAGGAACGGGAAATTTCCAAGGTAGGTGGATTGGAAAAGATAAAGGTGGATGTCAGAATTATCGCAGCTACCAACAAGGATTTGATGAAAGAAATAGATGAAGGAAGATTCAGAGAAGACCTTTTTTACCGCCTGAATGTTGTGCCCATCCACATAACGCCTCTTAGAGAAAGAAGGCAGGACGTAAACGTGTTAGCAAAGTACTTTCTGAAGAGATTCAGCCAGCATAAGAAAAAGCCTGTAACAAGCATTTCATCTGAGGCGATACGGTCCTTGGAAATGTATGATTGGCCCGGAAATGTAAGAGAACTACGAAATACAATTGAGCGAGCGATTGTAACATGTGAAGGGAAAGTAATTGAGCTTGATGATTTATCATTCAACGAATCGGTGACTTTGGTCAATACCAATTCATCTGGCGAGGGACGCCTTGCGGAAATGGAAAGGGAGAAGATTACCAAGGTGCTGAAGCAATTTGATGGTCACAAAACCAAAGCAGCCGAGTATCTGGGTATCAACCGTAAGACGCTGCGAGAAAAAATACGTAAATATAAAATCAATGCTGAATAATAAATAAACGGCGATACTTCAGTACCCATTTCTAACCGTCATCGGTACAAAAAATACCATCTTCATTCTATAGTTCTCACATCGACCTTTGTCCTCTGATTATTTTTATTAGTCGTAACATATTTATGTAAAAGTAGTTACGTTATCAATACATGTTTTAGTTCAAATGATTGATAACATGGCAGGGATTTTGCGATAGTTTCTAAGTGATTGTATTGATTACGCAATAATATCCATTGCGAGCAGAAGGAGTTTATTATGTATGCCAAAGAACAGATAACGTCGGAGTCGGGTTATCAGGAGCCCGGAACGACAGATGTTGTAGTTATCGATGATGAGGAATCAATATGCGAGGGCTGCCGGCAAACCCTCGAAGCAGAAGGCTTTCGGGCAGAAATCGCAAGAGATGGGACCGAGGGTTTGAAACTTGTCGAGCAATCCCACCCGAAGATTGTGCTGGTTGACCTTAAGATGCCGGGTATCAGCGGCATGGAAGTACTGGCCAAAATCTCGGAATATGACCCGTCTATTGTAACTATAGTTATAACGGGTTATGGCTCAATTGATTCTGCTGTTGAGACGATGAAAATCGGAGCTTCGGACTTTTTGACTAAGCCGTTTGCGCCGGAAAGACTTGTTGAATCCGTTAAGCGGGGATTGGAACTGGGCAAACCGGCCAAAGAGCCGGAAGAAATTGAGCGAGCCGTCCAGGCCTTAGAGGCACCCGAAAAAGCTCCGTTAGACAAACAGAACGTTGTATTGAAGGGCCTTGAAGTCTTGGGTCAATATTACTCGCTCGGTTTCAAAGAACGGCAGTTCTTCGATGAGTTGAGAAGCCTTGAGTCAGAAGCCAAATATCATGCTGACAGGTTCGGTCAGGTAAAAGAAAAAGGCCAAGCCGTATTGGACATCGTTCGCGATTTACGGCTGGTTGATGGGATTATCCAGAAATATGCGTATAAGAAAAACGCCTTGATTCAGATTCTTCTGGATATCCAAACGGAATTTAACTGGCTTCCAAGACATTGCCTGGAGTGGGTTTCAACACGACTTAATATCCCGAATACAAATATATACTCTATTGCCAACTTTTATGAGGCATTGAGCGTGGAACCCCGTGGAGAACACTTGATTCAGATATGTACCGGCACCGCCTGTCATGTCCGTGGAGCTACCGGCCTGGTTGATAGAGTGTCCAGTATTCTTGGTATTGAGCCGGGCCAGACCGATTCAGAACAGTTATTCACTCTGGAAACGGTTCATTGTCTGGGCTGTTGTGCTTTAGGACCAGTGATGGTAGTCGATGGAGAATATTACAGCAATCCTTCAACAAAACAAATCGGAGAGATTTTTGCTTCATGCAAAATGAGCCACCGGAAAGGAGCAGATTATGCCGAGGTTGAACTCAGCCGCTGACTTGGAAAAGCTTAAGGGAAACCTTTTAGCCAAGTCAAAGGATAAGAAAGTTGTTTCCATAACCAACGGTACCGATGGAAGGACACATAACAGCCAAAAGGTACTAAGAGCTTTTATTGATGAAATAGAAAAGCAAGGATTAGTTGGAAAGATAATGGTGAAAAGTACAGGCTGTCACGGCTTTTGCGAAAAAGAACCATGTGTGATTATCTTACCACAGGAGATTTGTTACGTGAGTCTCAAGCCTGAGGACGTCCCGGAAATTGTTTCCGAAACTTTGGCTAAGGGAAAAGTTGTTGAGCGACTACTGTACGAGGACCCCAATAGTAATGCGAGGATAACGAAGGAGTCTGAGATTCCATTCTATAACCTCCAGTCCCGTATTGTGCTGGGAGATAACAGATTTATAGATATGGAAAGTATAGACGATTACATTGCGCTTGGTGGCTATGGCGCTTTGTCCAAAGCCCTATTTCAGATGACAGCCGAGCAGGTATTGGCAGAGGTTAAAGAAGCTAATTTAAGAGGCAGAGGGGGAGGCGGTTTTCCTACCGGCCGAAAGTGGGAAAGTACGCGAAACGCACCGGGAGAGCCGAAGTATGTCATCGTGAATGCCGATGAAGGTGACCCTGGTGCTTATATGGATAGAAGTTTATTGGAAGGTAATCCTCACAGTGTTCTCGAAGGTCTTCTTATAGGTGCTTATGCTATTGGTTCTCATGAAGGGTATATTTATGTGAGAGAGGAATATCCTCTGGCACTGGAGAATACGAGGATTTCGATTGAGCAAGCCAACGAATACGGCCTGTTAGGAAAGAACATCCTTAGTTCAGGGTTTGATTTTGATGTGATTATCCATCGAGGAGCCGGCGCCTTTGTCTCAGGTGAATCAAGTGCCCTTATGAATGCTATTGAGGGTCACGTTGGAGAACCCAGACCAAAATATATCCATACCTCTGTAAAAGGATTGTGGGATAAGCCAACTTGTTTAAATAATGTGGAAACCTGGGCTAATGTGCCGTTTATCATCAATAAAGGCGCTGATTGGTATAAAAGCATTGGCACAGAGAATAGTAAAGGTACCAAGATATTTTCACTCGTCGGGAAGATTAACAACACTGGTTTAGTTGAAGTACCTATGGGAATAACTTTAAGAGAAATCGTTTATGATATTGGCGGTGGTATTCCTAACGGCAAGAAGTTTAAGGCCGTTCAAACAGGCGGTCCTTCCGGGGGTGTTTTGCCGGAAAGCATGCTTGATATTCCCGTTGATTTTGACCAGCTTACAGAAGCCGGCTCAATGATGGGTTCCGGTGGAATGATAGTAATGGATGAAAATACCTGTATGGTGGACACAGCCAGATATTATACGGATTTTCTTGCTCAGGAATCCTGTGGGAAATGTGTTCCTTGCCGTGAGGGACTCAGACAGATGCTCAGAATCCTGAATAATATAACAAATGGAGAAGGCAAAGAGGGTGACATTGAGCTTTTGGAGGAACTTTCAGAATTTATACAGGAGGCATCTTTGTGTGCCCTTGGACAAACGGCTCCAAATCCCGTCCTGAGCACAATCAAACATTTCAGGGATGAGTACGAGGCGCATATAAAGGAAGCACACTGCCCCGCCGGTGTCTGCAAGGCGCTTATCAGTTATTACATTGACCCTGATAAATGCATAGGTTGTGGGCTGTGCGCAAAAAATTGCCCGACAGATGCGATATCCCAAACCGATGATAAAAAATATGTTATTGAACAGGAAAGGTGCATCAAATGTGGAAGCTGCTTGTCTGTCTGCCCTGATAAAGCGAAAGCCGTGGTTTTACAAGATGCGCTTTATGCTCGTTATTAATTGTGATTGGCTGTTATAAGGGAATCAAAAATGAAAACGATACAGTTAGAAATTGACGGAAAGAAAGTACAGGCCAAAGAAGGAGCAACAATCCTCGAAGTTGCCCGCGAAAATGATGTTTACATTCCAACCCTTTGCCATCACGATGAACTCAAACCATCCGGTGTCTGCCGCTTGTGCATGGTAGAAGTATCGAAGAACAAGAGGACAAAGCTGGTCGCTTCATGCGTTTATCCTGTTGAAGAAAATCTTGTTGTTAAGACCGATTCTGAAAGAATAAAAAAAATTCGCAGGATGATAGTCGAGCTGCTTTGGCCAACGGTACCTGCGCTGGCAGAAGAATTTGGTGTGGAAAAATCTCGGTTTGTTCCGGAGCATACAGAGTGTAGCCTATGTGGGCTGTGCGTTCAGTATTGTGCAGAAGTTAAAAAGCTAAATGCGGTTTACTTCAAAGGCAGAGGTATAAATCGCCAAGTAGCCATTCTTCCGGAATTGGCGGATAATTGTGCTTATTGTGAGAAGTGTTATGGGTTGTGCCCAGGAGGGTGGATTGTAACTCAAGCCATGAATGTATAATAAACATAGGCATAAATCCTGTGAGCAGCCGAATAAAAATTGATACCGAGCGGTGTCAATGCTGCGGCTTATGTATAGAAGCATGTCCAAGAAATATCATCGTAGTATCCAAACACTCCAATAAAACAGTTATTTTTCTGCGGATGTAGTCAACAGTATTAATTGTTTTGGCTGTGCTTTGTGTGCTGTTATGTGTCCAGATGGGGCAATTGAAGCGTATCGCAATATCGACGTAGAAGGCGTCGAACCGGAGAAGCAAGAGAAGCCGAGTTTAAGCGCTTCACGAGAATGATACATTAGCACCCAAGCACCGAGCATTAGTGCAGCTAACAAATTTGTTTGATGCTTTTGCGGCTAAAAAATAGCTTTATTGGTTTTATTTTGTGGTCGCCAAGGGTTCTCAATTCCTGAGAATAAGCGGGTATAAGTGGTTTTGCCGTGTTTGGTCTTATGTGACAAAAAGGGAACGGGACGGTTCTGATTCGGTTTGGTAAATATTTTGAAGAGAGAGGCAATTTCTGGCCTGCCTCTCGCGTTATTTAGCAAATCTAAAAGGGAGGAAGTTCTTGCTATATCGTGTAAATCAAAGAGATTTATTCAGCTACAATACTCTCCCGTATTGAGAGAAAGTGTGGAAAGCTATTTTACAGATGTGAAACTCAAGTTTATTCCGTTTAATTTCCATCCTGCTTTTGTTTACGTATGTAGGGGTCCAGATAAAATCAAGAATAAGAGTGGAAAGATACTGGTTGGTACTCAACACTAGGGAGTAAGTAAATAGCAAGCACTTCAAAAAGTAATAATGTTTTGTTATTCCTCTTAAACATCAAATAGTAATAAACATGGAGAGATAATGCAAAGGTTGATAATGATGTATAACAAGTTGCCTGTTAATGACATAAAGTGAGCTAACAATTTTTATTTTAAACCAAGCATGGGCGGTTTGGCATTTCTGAGAAAAAGAAAGACATAAAATAATTATTTTAAAGATTATTTGGGAGGAAAGGGTGGCGAGGTAAGGTATTTTCTTCCAAAGTACCAAGCATTGCCCCTTTTTTCGTTGTGCGTATATCGTATTGCGTTATGCGTAAAGTGTATCGCTTATTGTGGTGAGAATATCAAATTTTTTGTAAAAAACCGCTTGCATGGAGTTTGTAAACAATTATAATTTCCAATAGCTGAAAAACGCGGGTGTAGCTCAGTGGTAGAGCGTCACGTTGCCAACGTGAATGTCGTGAGT
>CAZUTR010000173.1:0-5760 GCA_964623545.1 uncultured Pirellulales bacterium
GGAAAAATCAGTTGTTTTTTCTTCATCCTCAAAAATGATATGTTCCGGTAATAAATCCACGTTTACAGACTATCCGGCTCTGATTGGACCGGTTCAAAGTGAATAGGGAGGAATATGCTTCAAGCGGTAATATTCGATTTCGATGGAGTAATAACAGATTCGGAGATTTTGCACCTTCGCGCCTTCAATAAAGTACTGGCACAATTTGACTCCAAGATAGCAAGAAAAGACTATTATAAGAAATATCTCGGGTCGACTGATATTGAAGTTTTTGAATCGCTCGTCAAAGAAAATAAACTCAATCCCGGTGATATGGGACTTGAAGGACTTGTCCAGCAAAAAAGCAAGATATTCAAAAAAATATCAACAGCCGAGGGTAAAATAATCGAAGGTGTGCGCGATTTTTTAAAGATGCTCAAACAAAACAACGTGCGAATGGCAATTTGCTCGGGGGCACTTCTTGCAGAAATTGAACTGATACTAACAACTGCACAGTTGCGGTCGTTCTTCGATGTGATAGTTTCAGCAGAGCAGGTTAAAAAAGGAAAACCCGACCCTGAGGGTTTTCTACTGACATTGGCAAAACTAAATGAGACAACTTCAAATCCTATATCAGCCGACCAGTGCGTAGCGATTGAAGACTCACACTGGGGACTTCAGGCAGCGAAAGCGGCTGGAATGCATACCGTTGCGGTAACAAACTCCTACGATGCCGAGCAGTTGAAGATAGCCGAGAAAATCGTGACAAAGCTGAGTGAAATCAGCATAGAAGAACTACAAGAAATATGCGGCTGATATTTTCCCCACAGCAGAAATGTCCTGCCCAAATTTTATACTCGTGGAGCCAAAGAGATTTACTTTTTGTATGTCTTTTTGGGGTCGTATGTCTTCTCAGCAATAAATTCGAGCTGTTTATCACTGTTTTTCTTCAAAGCGCGGTAAAAACAGGAATCGTAACCTACGTGGCATTGGCCGGCATCGACGGTTACCTTCAGCACAAGAAAATCCTGGTCACAATCGATAAGTATCCTTTCGACCTTTTGAAAATGTCCGCTTTGTTCGCCCTTTTTCCACAGTTTTTTGCGTGTCCTGCTGTAGTAATGTGCGTAACCGGTTTCAATCGTCTTGGCAAGTGCCTGCTTATTCATAAAAGCGGTCATAAGGATTTGGCCTGTCCCGACATCCTGAGCAATAGCAGGTATCAGACCATCATCATTGAATTTGGGGATAAATTCCAAACTTTCTTCAACGCTTTGCTTGTCAGCCATCTTTATAATACTCCAAAATTGTTCGATGGTAAAAACTTGCCAGAATCGATTTTAAGCTGTATTATCTGCAAAAACAAGCACTTTTAATCAAAGTTCTTCTATGGACGGACAAAAAAAGAAGAGTACATATATTTTCGCTTCTTTGCGTATTGCGGTGGTGTTAGTTGGGGTAGGCCTTGGGATAATCTGGGTGAGCCGCGAACAGAGGTGGGAGCATTTGTTGAGGATATTCCGGGAGATGAATCCAGTGATATTCTGCGCAGCACTTTGTATTTTCGCTATTAGTCAGGTAATAATAGGTTTGCGATGGTGGCTGCTGCTGCGGACCCAGCAGATATATATTGGTCTTTGGGCGGCTGTAAAGCTTCATTATCTTGGGCTTTTTTACAATAATTTCATGCCGAGTTCTGTGGGTGGTGACCTTGTTCGGGCCTGGTACGTTACAATGCACACAGATAAAAGGTTCGCAGCTGCTCTAAGCGTATTTGTAGACCGAGTGATAGGATTACTGAGCACTCTGATAATCGCATGCTTTTTCTATATATTGTTTCTACGAGGCCAGGGTGTAACAAGCCAAATGAGTACCGAAAAAGAGGTGGAGTTGCTGAGCTCCGCTGCTGAACACAGGATGATTTTTATTTATGTTTTTTTGGTTATAGCTGGAGTTCTTGGTGTGATGTTATTTTTCAAGAGGGGGCGGGTTTTTATCCAAAAGGTCTGGTCGGTGATATTTACACACGTAAATAAAATTTTAAAGAAAACCAAGGATGCTGCGGTTCTCTATTGCAAAAAGCCGCTTACAATTCTCACCGCCATTACATTGACTTTTTTTCTGCAGATTATGGTCATCACCGGTTTCTGGTTTCTTGGAAAAGATATTGGGATAACAGCCAGCATAAAGTACTACTACGTTTTTTTCACGCTTACGTGGGTTTTGGGGGCGATACCTGTGAGTATTGGCGGGGCGATAGTCGTTGAAGGTTCTTTGGCATATTTGTTCACCACGATTGCAGGGGTTCCTCCGGAGGCGGCAGCGGCCCTTGCCCTTTGCCAACGAGCAGTCTGGATGCTTTGCTCACTGCCGGGAGCAGCAATACACGCCTTTGGCGTACATATGCCTAAAGACTTTTCTGTTGACTATACAAAATAGGTCGACTAAAATAAGTCGCCTTAAAAAAACAACATAGATGGAACAAAAACAGGATTTTCGATGATTACAAAGGACTTTTATTAGGTATATGGCTACAGCAGGACGCTTTAAAACTTACTTTTTTCGGGGTTTGGCGGCACTTCTGCCAACTATTGTGACGATATGGATACTGGTCTGGGGATACAGGTTCATCAATAACAATATCAGTGTTTACATAAAACGCGGTTTGGTTCAACTAATAATACTCGCGGGAGGGGCTGAAGAAGAATTAGGAAAATTCTGGATAAATACATCCTTGTCCATAGCAGGTTTTCTTATAGCACTTGTAGCAGTATGTGTAGTAGGTGCACTGTTGGCAAGTGTTTTCGGCAGAACTCTCTGGCGAATGGTCGAGCAATTCATAATGAGTACTCCGGTTCTAAGGCACCTGTACCCTTACATAAAACAAGTTACCGATTTCGTTCTCACACAGGAAGAAAAAAAGAGGATGTTCTCACGTGTTGTCGCTGTTGAGTATCCTCGTAAGGGTATATGGTCAATGGGTCTTGTTACCGGTTCCGGACTGAAAAAAATTGTGAACAACGTCGAAAAGGAATTTTTCACCATCCTAATTCCTACGTCACCGACACCATTTACCGGCTTTGTAATAATGGTGCCGAAAGAAGATACTATAGAGTTAGATATAACAACGGAAGAGGCCATAAGATTTGCTGTCAGCGCCGGTGTTATAACACCAGTTGATATGCAATCTTTACCAAGGCTACGAGAGAAAATTTCCAAAGGCAAAGAACAATAAGAATGGACTTTGCTATAAACAAATATTTTTACGGGGGACTGAGAACTCCCCACGTATATTTTTTGGAAGGAGAATGAAAGTTGCTTTTTACAATTGTAGGTAAACATATCGACATTACGGAAGCTATCAAAAGACACGCAGAGGAAAAAACGTCGAAATTATCGAGATATTATGATAGTATAAACAAAGTCGAAGTCATTATAGACGGTGAGCCCGGCGGGAATATCAACGTCGAGATAATTGCACGAGCTGAACACAGCAAAATATTCATCGTTAACGAAAAAGGCAACGACGCGTATAAATGTATTGATTTGGTTGTTCATAAACTCGTAAGACAGCTTAGAAAGACAAAAGACAAGGAACGGAACAAAAAACATACAGGTGGCGGAGAATAATGTATACAAATATAAGTGTACAAAGAGACAAGGACATTGTGCACTCTGGAGTTTTCGAGAATAAAATATGAGATTTTCAGATTTTATTTGTTTTAAAGCAATAATTCCTGAACTACAGTCAAAAGACCGGGATGGAGCAATAAGGGAGCTTGTTTCAGCTCTTGATAAGGCCAAACAACTCGGAAAAGCAAATAGCGAACAGATTGCCAAGGCGGTGATAAAAAGGGAAAATGAGGCAAGTACAGGTTTGGGCAAGGGCGTGGCCATCCCTCATGTAAAACACCCAGCGATGAAAAAAATAGTAGCTGCAGTCGGGCGAAGCAGCGGCGGCATTGATTTTTCCGCCCTCGACAAACAACCGGTTTATTCTGTGATACTTTTAATCAGCCCAGAGGATGAACCTGATAAACATCTTCAAGCGATGGAGCAAATTTTCAAGCATTTACAGCAAGAGAAGTTTCGTAAGTTTCTTCGGCAATTAGATACGGTTGAACTTATTGAAGACCTCCTCAGAGAGGCAGATGTAAATCCGGATTTATAACGACGGAGACCTTAGCTGGTGATGTACGCACTTTGAAATGGTTAGGATACAGGCAGGAGAAAATATTGGAGAACGTGATTAGCGAAATTGAAATTGAAATCAAAAATTCAGACGGTCTTCATATGCGCCCTGCAATGCAGTTTGTCGACGTTGCAAATCAATTCGAGTGTGAGATAAGCGTCAGCAGCAGCGATAATACCGTAGACGGCAAAAGTATTATGCAGATGAGTATGCTTGCAGCAACCCGCGGCACCAAATTAAAAGTCAAAGCTGAAGGTACAGATGCTCAACAAGCAATCGATGCGCTACGAGAACTCGTTGAAGAAAAGAAATTCGACGAACCTTAACCCTAAAATCGAATCTGCCAATCAAGGGGGATTTTCGCTTTGCTACTTCACCGAATAACGATATAATAACCGATTATGGAGATAAAAAAAGGAATAGCAGCTTCACCCGGTATATCCATTGCGAAGTCGCTGATTATTGACTCGGAGGATTATCGAATTCCTCGACGCTCGATAAATCCTTCACAGCGATTGACTGAGGCACAACGCTTAAGAAACGCTTTTAAGGATGCGTCTGACGAATTAACACAATTGGAATCAGGACAAGAGGCCAAAGAACAGCGAACAATAAAAGATATTTTTGCAGTTCATCTGCGTTACCTGCGTGACAGAAGCCTACAAAGGAAAATAAAAGATTTAATACAATCAGATTTGGTAACAGCGGAGTACGCCGTATCTGCAACGTTTCGCGATATAGCGTCTCACTTTTCCAAAGCCAAAGATACATACATCAGTGAACGAACCGCCGATATTTACGATATTGAAAGACGACTGCTCAAACAGCTCGTAGGCAGTAAGCAGGAGACAGTTGACCACTTGACCGAAGAGGTTATCGTCGTTGCCCGCGAGCTGAGTCCTACGCAAACCGCTGGATTTAACAAACAATTCGTCAAAGGCCTTGCCACCGACGCAGGAGGGCGAACAAGTCATACAGCTATTGTCGCACGTTCCTTAGGTATACCCGCGGTGGTAGCTCTGGAAGACTTGACAGAGTCAATCAGAGGAGGGGATACCGTTATCGTGGACGGCAATCGCGGCATCGCCATTGTAAATCCGGATGAGGAAACAATCAAACAGTATGAAGAGTACGCCCAAGAATTTGAAGAACTCGAACATAAACTGGATGCAATCCGAGAGAAACCCGCTGTAACACGAGACGGAGTGAAGATAACGCTTCTGGGCAACATCGAGTTTCCCGACGAAGCAGAGCTCGTACTGCAAAAAGGAGGTAACGGGATAGGGCTATATCGAACGGAATTTTTGTATCTCAACAGAGCCACCGAACCCACAGAAGAGGACCACTATAAGGCCTATTTTGAAACTATTAATGTGCTCAAAGGTCGACCTGTAATCATAAGAACAATGGACCTCGGAGCGGACAAATACACTCAAAACAAGCGTTTCGTCCGAGAGCCGAATCCATTTTTAGGGCTTCGCTCCATCAGATTTTGCCTGCAGAATCTTATGATGTTCAAGACGCAACTGCGCGCAATTTTACGTGCATCGGTTCTCGGCGATGTAAAAATAATGTTTCCACTTATTACA
>CAZUTR010000174.1:0-5734 GCA_964623545.1 uncultured Pirellulales bacterium
ATCAAAAGCGCTTTTATCATACAGCGTGCACCTATTACCCAAGCAGCGACGCGGTTAATGCTTGCGTCAAAAAAGTCCAGTCCGATATGAACTCTCTCAAGGAAATCACCCCTGACTATCTCTTGTGCAATGGCAAGCAGCTCATCATCGAGAATAACCACATGGTCGGAGTCCCAGTGAACGGGCCTGCTTACGTGGAGCAGAATCTGGTCGAGGTAAAGCAGTACCGAAGAGATTTTATCAGATATAACTTCCGTTGGATGGTAATGCCCGGCGTCCAGACAGAGCAGGAGGTTGTTCTTAATTGCATAGCCGAGGTAGAATTCGTGCGAGCCGATTGTGCAACTCTCGGCGCCGATGCCGAATAGCTTCGACTCAACCGAATCGAGCAGGTATTTTTTGTCGAGGTTTTCCGCAAAAATTTTGTCCAGCGAGTCTTTCAGGAGCTGCCGTGACTTGTTCCTGTCCACAGGGGTATCTTTGTATCCATCCGGTATCCACAGGTTAGTTACGCATGGGCTGCCGAGTTCCTTGCCCATATACTCGCCGATTTTTCGACATGCAACGGCGTGCTCAATCCAGAAGTTTCGAATATCCTGGTCATAGTGTGAAAGCGTGAAGCCACTGTCTGCCTTCGGATGTGAGAAAAGTGTATGATTGAAATCGAGGGCTATTTGCTGTTGTTTGGCCCAGTCTATCCAACCGGTGAAATGTTCGGGGCCTATTTCATTGCGTTCGATTTTTTTGCCGCCTGTTTCAAGATAGCTGGCGTGCAAACTCAAACGGTGTTTGCCGGGCAGCAAGCTGTAAACCTTTTCAAGGTCGCTACGAAGCTCATCCGGCGTTCGGGCCTTGCCGGGATATGCTCCGGTTGCCAGAATTCCTCCCCCAGTGGCATTAGAATCAACAGCTTCGAATCCGCCGACGTCGTCTCCCTGCCAGCAGTGCAGCGAAATTGGAATCTTTTTCAGTCGCTCGATAGCTTTTTCGGTGTCAACGCCCATCTCGGCATACTTGTGCTTTGCCAGGTCGTAACTTTTGTCTTTTTTGAAGAGCTCTATAATTTTCATTTTGTATTATTCTCCCGGCGGGCAGGCAGACCCGCGATTGAGCTTAATCCGATTTTACAAATTCAATTTCCAAAATTCTAAACAATTTGTTGTTTTTCAATGCTGCTATAATATCAGAATTTACCTCGAATTGCGACTATTTGGAGGATCTTTTTATCGGTAATAAATTATTTGTTGATTTAGGATTGTTATTTTAGAATAGATAAAACACGATACGGAAAGAAGGAATTTGAAAGTGAATAAAATGATCAGGATTATAAGTTTTGCTATAGTTTTTTGTGTTCTGGTTATATTTATAACGGGCTGCAATTCATCAGGTAAATACGACAGCAACAGTGATATTGCTGTTACATCGAAGGCGTTTGAGCGGAATAAAAGAATAGGCAGGGGGATGAATTTTGGTAATGCGCTCGAGGGGCCTAGCGAGGGAGAATGGGGGCTGGTTATCAAGGAATTGTATATCGAGGCGGTGGCTGATGCGGGATTTGATTCGGTGCGGCTGCCGATTTGCTGGTCGGCCCATACGGACAACAAGTACCCTTATCTGATTGATAAGAATTTTTTAAGCCGAGTAGATGAGATAATAGGGTGGTGCTTTGAGAGAGATTTGGCGGTGGTTATTACCATTCATCATTTCAATGAATTGTATAACGAACCGGATAACAGCACATACAGGAATATGATTGTTGCTATATGGGAACAGTTGACTTCGTATTTTATTGATTATGACCATAGGAAATTGTTCTTCGAGGTGTTAAACGAGCCGCATAATAATCTGACAGCCGAGAAATGGAATAAACTGATACCTGATTTGATTAAAGCAGTCAGGGCCAAAGATAAAGACCGGACTATAATTATCGATACGGCTGATTATGGATATCATACGTCACTTGACAAGCTGATTATTCCTGAGGACGAAAGGAATGTAATTATCAGCGTAAGATATTATCTTCCTTACAAATTTACCCATCAGGGAGGTCATTGGGTTGCGGGTTCCGAAGAGTGGCTGGGGGAAACCTGGTCCGGTACTGATTCTCAAAAAAACACTGTCGATACCGACCTTAAATTTGTGAAGGCCTGGTCTGTGAAAAATAATCGGCCTATAACAATCGGTGAGTTTGGGGCTATTATTAACGCTGATGAGAAAAGCCGTTTGGTCTGGACGGAATATGTGCGGGGTAAGTTCGAGGAGAACGGTTTTAGCTGGAGCTATTTTGATTTTGGAGTGAGGTTCAGAGCATACGATATTGAGAAAAATTGCTGGCTGGATGGTTTTAAGGAGGCGTTGGTTGCTAAACGTTGACAACCAGCAGCTCGCCTGCTACGCTTTTCATTCTTAAACAATAGAATTACGGCCCTAAGGTTTTACGAAGAAGGCGAAACAATAAGCGGAGCTACCCTATATGAATATGAACAGACGTGATTTTCTAAAGGCAAGCGGTGCATTTGCGGCATTGGCACTTTCGGGAAAAAAGGTTGATGCCCTGTGGAGACGCAGAAAACCACCGGTGAATTTTGCCCGCTATCGCGGCTTTAATCTCCTTGCGAAGTTTATGACACGTGGGCCGAGGAGAAGATTCGAAGAAGAAGACTTCGAGATTATGGCTGACTGGGGATTTAATTTCGCCCGCATACCAATGTCGTACTGGCACTGGGCTTCGAAGGACGACTGGTATAATATAAATGAGGAGGAGCTGAAAGATATCGATGAGGTTGTAGAGTTGGGCAAGCAATACAATATCCACGTAAATCTTAACCTTCATCGCGTGCCGGGCTACTGCATTAATGGCCGAGAGATGGAGCCGGTGGACCTGTTTGAGGACAGTCAAGAGAATATGAAAAAAGCGCTCGATGCGGTGGTCTATCACTGGAAGATGTTTGCCAAGCGCTATAAAGGTATTCCAAGTACACAACTGAGCTTTGACCTGATAAATGAGCCGCCTCATTTGAAAGATGAGAAGCGTTATGTAAAGGTTGTCAAGACACTGGTAAAGGCAATCAGGAAGGAGGACCCGGACCGGCTGATTGTGGCGGACGGCAAGGACGTCGGCAGGTCTCCTGTTTTCGGCATAGCGAAGCTGGGCGTTGTTCAAAGCACACGCGGATACGACCCTATGAGTGTGAGCCATTATACAGCCGGGTGGGTTCCGAAAGGTGCATTTCAAACGGATAAAGTACCGACGTGGCCTTTGCGGGGAGACGATGGTAAGTTATGGGATAAAGCTGCCCTGAAGGCACTATTAATTGACACGTGGCAGCCTCTGGTGAAAAAGGGTGTGCAGGTTCATGTTGGAGAATGGGGCTGTTTTAACAAGACACCGCATGATGTGGCGCTTAAGTGGATGCGGGATTTGCTTTCGCTTTGGAAGGAGGCGGGCTGGGGACAAGCACTGTGGAATTTGAAAGGTTCGTTTGGCGTGCTCAACAGTGAACGCTCAGATGTGAAGTATGAGGATTATAAAGGTCATAAGCTCGACCGTAAAATGCTGGAGTTAATTAGGAGCGTCTAACAAAATGGCTTTGCATTCAAGCGGCTTGTTTTCCACGCGGCGGCGTTGTCGGGCACAAAATCGTCCTCAATGTAGCTTTGGCTACACCTGCGGCGATTTTGACCCATCCGCCTTGCCGGTGTGAAAAAACGCTCGCTTTCGATACGACAATCCATTTTGTTAGAAGCTCTAAGGAATATTAACCGTGTGCGGCGGTCAGTTAGGTCGGCGCAGAAACAAAATCAGCTTCGATGCATTGCTTGATATTTTGAGTAATTGTTGAAAACAAATGAATACATAAGGAGAAGAAAAAATGCGTCGTATTTTTAATTATCATATTGTTATTTTTTTGCTTCTTATCACACTCTTGTCCATTTCCAAGGCTCAGACAGCATCGGTTGAATTACCGAAAGTGACACCCAAGAACAATGTTTTTTATAATGTTGTACCGAGGGATATTATTGTCAAGGTGGATGCTTTTGGTCGTTCAATTGATTCGGTAACGGCGAATGGCGCATCCCTGGCTTTTAGTAAAAAAGCTTATCCGTATCAAGAAGGCGCCTGGCTTATGCGAATCGATAGCTCAGGGCTTTTGGCTCTGCCGCGAGGAGAACAGGAACTGAGGATAACTTTAGACGGCGGCGAATCCATCCTAATGCATATTAAGGTGATGGATTCCCGGAGTCCTGCTCTTCTGACGATAGTTGCACCGGATGTGAACCATGGCAATTCAGTATTAATTATTTTCCCGACCGGCAAAACGCTTTTAATCGACTGTGCGAAAGTAATGTGGCGCGACCGGGTAGTTATCCCATTGTTGAAGAAGAATGGAATTGACAAGCTGGATTATTTTATAATTACTCATTACGATGAAGACCATGACAGTGGCGATGGCGGGGCGAAAATCAAATCGGAGTTTGATGTCGGACAATTCTACGATTATAACAGTTTTACTGTCGGACAGATGCTGGATTTGGAAAAAACCAAAATAAAAATTCTCAATGCTTACGAATCAGGAACGGATGAGAATACGCGGTCTCTTTCATTCCAGTTGAAATATAAGGGATTTATTTATGTGCATGGGGCGGATACTTATGCAATTAACCAGGCAGCTATAATGAGACGATTCCCCAACGACCTGAAGGCGCACGTGTTTTTCGGCAATCATCATTTTCATGGTTCTTTGGATTACAAGTATGTACGTGCTATGGACCCTGTTCTGGTCCTGGTCCAGGCGGAGAAGGCAATTTATGAACGAGATGCCTATATGGTAGTCTTCAAGCAGCAGATTGCAGGATGGCTGCGGAAGAACAATAAACGGTTTATTGAGGCAGTACCTTCATTGGAAGTCGGCACGGTTGTCATACGAGTGAACGATGCGAATGACTGGACCTATGAAACATATAAAGATACGTTGACGCCGGTGATACCCTTTTTGCGCAAAAAGAATAAGGTAGTTTTAGAAAAATGATTCGAAGATAAGTAGAAAAATACCTTTGTCTAATAAAGAAATTATCTGTTAATAAAGGAGTTTTAAGTTATGGCTCTGAGGCGCATCACTTTATGGCTATTGGCGGTACTATTGTGTGTAGGTTTTTCATCGTGTGGTGGCGAAGGTACTGTTAAGCCGGTGACAGAGGGACCTTTGCCCGAAGGTGTGAAAGAGCTGGTGACGGAGATACCTTCGTCCGAATCTTGTGGTGGCAGTGACAGCATCGTAAAGCCGGTGACGCCAAATGCTTCGCCAGAAGCTGTGAAGTTGCTGCAATATATTTACAGTATCTCCGGCAGGCAGACGCTTACGGGCCAGCACTGTGCGCCCCTTGTCGGGCCTGTCCGCCTTGTTGAGGTATATGGAGTGACGGGACATTACCCGGCGCTATACGGACAGGATTTCGGTTTCAGTCCACCGGGCAGCTGGGACGGGATAAACTTTCGCCAGCGGCTCGTTGACGAGGCCATCCGGCGACATCACGAGGGTTTTATTATTACGCTGATGTGGCACGCGGTTCGGCCGACCGAAGAAGAGCCTGTTGAGTTCAGGGAATCGATACAGGGCAAACTCACTGATGAGCAGTGGCAAGAGCTGATAACACCGGGGACGGAGATTAATCAACGCTGGAAGTCGCAGGTGGATGTGATTGCTTTTTTTCTCAAACAATTGAAAAACGCCGA
>CAZUTR010000175.1:0-817 GCA_964623545.1 uncultured Pirellulales bacterium
CCACAATAACCGAAAATATCGCTTACGGCGAGAGAGGTGGAGGAATTTTTTGCGGTGAATATTCCCTAACCATTAACAATTGCACTATCACAGATAATATAGCTAAATCTGGTGGTGGAATTCACTGTAACGGGAAGTTGCAGATTACCAATTCTAGTATTAGTGCCAACAGGGCTAGTATGGAAGGAGGCGGACTCTCCTGTTACTATAGCTGGCAAGTGAAGATTACCAATTCGAATATTAGTGCTAACAGGGCCGATGATAATGGAGGTGGGATATACTTTAGTGAATATAGGGATGCAATACTCACTAATTGTACGATAAGTTCGAATACATCCGGTGTAGAAGGTGGAGGAATGTTCTGTGAAAATGAAGATACAAAATTGAGCCACTGTATCCTCTGGGGTAATCTTGACCCCAGTGGAACCGGCACCTCGGCACAGATACATTACCTCTACGGACTTCCTGAAGTTCAATACAGTTGTATTCAAGATGATGACCCGAACGACGAATATATCCCGTTCAATGAAGAGCAAAACTACAACATTGACGATGACCCGATATTTGTGCGCGAGCCCAATGACGGCGGTGACGGCTGGGGCGACGACCCCGAAACTCCCCATGTGGATGAAGGAGCGAACGATGACCTCGGTGATTTGCATCTGCAGAGCTCTTCGCCCTGTATCAATTCCGGCAATCCTTATTTTTATGCCGCTCCCAGCTCATTGGATATCGACAGCCAGCCGCGGATTCTCGCCTTAGTCGTCGATATGGGTGCTGATGAATTTGAACCGGTTACAGTCGTGACCAAACCCGA
>CAZUTR010000175.1:827-5726 GCA_964623545.1 uncultured Pirellulales bacterium
TGATGTCTTTTCAAGCGGAAGTATTCAAGAAATCCAATGGTCCGGTTACGGTGTGGATTCGATTGATATTCTGTTTAGTAAAGATGCCGGTCATAACTGGCATACTATCGAAAGTAATCTACCAATTACAGGCAGCTACACATGGCACCTGCCGGACATAATCGATTCTAACAAGTGTCTAATCAAAGTTGTTCCGAGCATCCCTGACGCCAATTTTATTTATATCACCAGCGGACTGTTTACTATTCATCCATACAATCCTGATACTGCTGTTGACGCAAAATGGCGCTCACTCGGTGGTGATTTTCGCCGAACAGGACTAAGCGAAAACTTCGGCCTCGACCTCGGCTGTATAAAATGGCAGTTCGACACCAACGGCCCGGTCATATCAAGCATTACTATCGGCTATGATGACAGAGTACACATCGCCTCAGAAGACGGCACATTATACACGCTTGATACCAATGGTGTGATTCTGTGGAACTATGATACAAATTCTCCTCTTCTGTCTTCACCTACTATAGGCCTCGACGGCACTGTATATGTAGGAGCCGAAAATGGAAAACTATTCGCGCTCGACAGGCAGGGCGAGCTGCGCTGGACGTACAGCACCAACGGTTTTATTTACTCATCTCCCGCAGTATCTGAGGACGGCCGGGTGTACTTCTGCTCTGAGGATGGCACAATCTGCGCACTGGCCCCGGACGGCAGCAAATTATGGAGCTTCCAGACCAACGGACCGGCATCGCTGCCGGACGCAATCCTGGCATCACCTGCAATAGCAGCGGACAGCACAGTATATATCGCCGGACTGTATGACCCGAACCTCTACGCCCTGGAGCCGAACGATGGAAGCGTAAAATGGGCGTGCAATTTCGACTTCACCTTCGAACCCGAACCCGGGCAAGACTTCTCGTACACCGACATCACACCGCCAATGCTTTTTGCCTCACCTGTCGTAGCAGACGATGGAACAATATATCAAGCACTCGTTTACGACACTAACCTGTATGCGATAGACCCGAACGACGGCAACATAATCTGGTCAACAGATTTAGGCGACATTGATACCGGCTGGTTTGAGCCGACGTACTACGTCTGCGAAGATGTTAACCTAATTCTCGAAGACCACAATGTCGGCTCTATGGTCCTTTCCGAGCCGGCGCTGGGGCCCGATGGTACAATTTATGTAAGTCTTGACGACCCGCACCTGCGGGCGGTCGGGCCAGATGGTACTATCAAGTGGGTAACCCGCCTGGATAGTAGTGGGGGATTTACACTTACCGTTGGACTCGACGGCCTTATTTACGCCGCCGATGACGATGGTTCTGTTTATGTGGTTAATGAGAACGGCTGGGAAATCGGCCGATTCGATGGCATCGGCCCTCTGAGTTTCCCTGTAATAGCTGCGGACAATACTATGTTCGTTAGCGATGCCAATAACAAAGTCTGGGCGATTCAAGCCGGACCGTGTGAAGACCGGCAGCTTGTGTTACATTTATCGGGAAGAGAGGATATAAACGGCGATGGGAATATTGACTTTCTGGATTTTGCCACTATGGCCGACCAATGGCTTGGATGTACCTACCCATTTGATTGTAGCTGCTGGGGAGCGGGGGGCAGTGATTGTCCGGAGGGTATCTGGGATACTTTAGCTGACCAATGGCAGAGCAGCTATCTCGACTCTGATATTGATAGAGATGGTAGAGTGGACTTATTCGATTTCGCCGCCTTTGCAGACCGCTGGCTCGGAGCAAGGCCATCCCGGCCGCCGAGACAACCTCCAAAAGAAATTTGGACAGACTACTGGTCGTCTTACGAAGAAATTGAATGGTTAGAACGCGGCTCTTTGTCACGTTGGTGGTACTGGTGTGAGTAGCCCAAAGGAGAAAATTATGAGAGTAAGAACGGCTTTATCAAAAAAGGATGTGTTAGTTGCACTCTGCTGTATAGTATTTTTACTTGTCAACCTCTCGGCTATCGGCAGTTCCGGCCGCGAGCGCGCCAAACGCACCATTTGCCTTAGCAATCTGCATCGTCTCGGCCTCGCCTGGAGTTCATACGCCGACGACAACCAAGGCAACATCGTTAACGGTGGAGAATGGAGTTTTGCGAGGATGAGTGAATATGAGCTCGAAGAAGTCAAGCGCAGTGGCGAATATCCCTGGTGCGGCATAGATTGGAGGTGCGGATCAGATGTGGAATGTTGGGAAAAGGAAATAAAAGAAGGAAACCTTTACCCATATCTCCAGGATATAAAACTCTACAAGTGCCCAAACAGCAAAGCCGGAGAGTTGCGGACGTATTCTGTTATTAGTGCTATGAATGGCTCATGGGCGATGATTGACGGACCCGAAATAATCAAAAACAAAATGCAGATTGACAGACCCGCAAAACGTATGGTTTTTATCGATGAAGGTCGTGTAAGCCCGGATAGTTTTATCATTCGTTATAGTCAAGAGTGCTTTTATGACCAGCCGCCGGACAGACACTCCGGCGGTGCAACATTTTCATTCGCAGACGGTCACGCTGAATATTGGAAGTGGAATAAACGAACTATAGAGGCAGCTCATCTTGACTATTACTCTGCTGGCGGTGATGGATGTACATACGGTGAGGCAAATCAGGATTTATACAGATTACAAATAGCCGCCTGGGGCGAATTAGGTTATGAACCGTCAATACCGCCGAAATGGTAGATATAAATTACCCAGGGCAAGTTAGGATATGAGCCATGAGATTTCGAACAGTCTTATCAAAAAGGGATGTAATCACTACTCTCTGCTGTGTTGTATTTTTACTGGCTAACCTTGCAGCTATCGGCACCTCCGGTCGCGAACGCGCCAAACGCACCATTTGCCTTAGCAATCTGCGCCGCCTGACTCTTGCTTGGCACAACTACGCCGACGATAACGAAGACCGCATTGTCAACGGCGCAGCCGGTATGAATTTTAATGATGATGCGAGCCAAAGACGTTGTAATAACTGTCCCTGTGAAGAAATAGCATGGGCCGGCTTTACTTATAACGGTTCAGTAGATGAGCACATAAAAGCTATCACAGGCGATTTGGAAAACAATAACCAATGTGGTGACTGGCGGTTGTATCCATACGTCAACGATATAAAACTATACAAATGTCCGGCTGGCTACTATGGCGAATACCGGACATACTCTATTGTCGATTCTATGAATGGCTGGCACGAATATAGAACAGGAGTAGATTATTCATTTGTCATGAAGCGAAGGTCACGGATTAAAAGACCTGACAAGAGAATTGTTTTTATCGATGAAGGCAGAGCAACTCCTGATAGCTTTGGTGTCAATTTTAGCACAGAGGTGTGGTTGGACCGGCCCCCGATACATCACTATGATGGAACAATTTTCTCTTTCGCCGATGGCCATGTTGAATACTGGAAGTGGCAGGAACAGCGGACTATCGAGATTGGCCGAATGGGTGGATATAATATTCCCGCACCGGACAGCATCGACTTGCAAAGGGTTCAACTCGCCGTCTGGGGAGAGTTAGGATATATGCAATGAGATTTAGAACGGCTTTACCATTAATAAAGCTGGCCTTGAACTGGCTGATAGATTGCAGGTCAAACCCGGATAGCGCCCAGCTAAGTAGTAAGTAATCAAAAAGTCTTGCAGGTGAAGGCCCCGCGATTGTTGCGGGTGTATTGGCCCCACGTTAGACTCCGAGGAAATGGGGCGGGCGTGGGGCTTTTATTTTGAACATTTGAATTTCAAATTTGCCATAGGCGAAAGTTCCGCATTGAAGATACAAAGCACGAGGCACGAATCGCGGGCGGCGGGTCACGAGTCAGGTTGCGAATTCCTTTTTTCGGGTATCGAGCTGGGCTTTGAGGCGTTGGATTATGGATGAGTGCATTTGTGAGACGCGAGACTCTGATAAATCCAGCGTTGCGCCGATTTCCTTCATCGTCATTTCTTCATAATAATACAGAACAACAATCAGCCGTTCCGCCCGTGTCAGGCCTTTGGTGAGCAGGTTTTTCAGGTCTCGCTTTTGCGCTTCGGTTATAGGGTCCTGGCTTCTTTCATCTTTGATTACGTCTAATTCGCGAATATTTTTTTCGCTTTCGCCATCGTTATATTGTGTGTTCAGCGATACCAGTCCCACGGCGTTGGCGTCTTTGAGCAGTCTTTTGAACTCCTCCATCTCCAGATTCAGCTCTTCAGCGGTTTCTTTTTCCGTGGGTTTTCTGCCGAGGTGCGTCTCGAGCGAGCGGGTGGCTTTTGTCAACTGGCTGGCACGGGCGCGGACTAATCGCGGCACCCAGTCCATGCTTCGAAGCTCGTCGAGAATAGAACCTTTGATTCGGGATGAGCAGTACGTCTCGAACTTTACTCCTCTTTCGGGGTCGAAGGCATCTATAGCGTCCATCAATCCGAAGATGCCGGCGCTTATAAGGTCGTCCAGCTCGACCTTGTCGGGTAATTTACTGTGCAGTCGCTCTGCAGCGTATCTTACAAGGTACTTGTAGTGTTCCATAAGAAGATTGCGATGGCAGTCATCGCCGGTTTTAAAGAATTGATTCCATACTTCGTCGATATCGATTTGCCGGTCGGTTTTCACAGGATTTCCTCCATGATATTCCATGGTTTTTAATGATATTTATAGGGTTGATTCGCAAGTCCTATAAATATGAGTACTTTTTCGTACATATAAACTCACCGACTTTAGTGTTTGCTCTAATGTCTTATCGTCCTTTTGAGCCGGAACATTAGAAGAACCAGTCAACAACTTTCTTGAAAAGACCCTGATTGTTAGTCTGGGTGGTTGAGCTGCGGCTGAGTTTTGCCGCCAAGGCCGCCAGTGATAAACTGATTTGCGCCTTGGGATAAGCCAGAACGACCGGCTTTCGCATACGAAC
>CAZUTR010000176.1:0-5706 GCA_964623545.1 uncultured Pirellulales bacterium
ACGTTCGAGGAACAGCAGCGTGCAGCGGAAAAACAAAAGGAACTGACAAAGACCAAGCAAGAGGCAGAAGAGGAAAAACGGCTGGCAACTGCCATGTATAACGTTCAGATAGCTGAGCAGGATAAGCAGAAAAGAATTATCGGGGCACAGGCAGATGCCGAACAAATTCGCATTACCGCGGAGGCGAAGGCTCTGGCTTATAAGAAGATTTCCGAGGTGATTGGCCCAGACAATGCCGCTCTTATCGAGATTATGAAACTGGTCGAGGCCGGGGGAATCAGGATTACGCCGGAAGTAATGGTCGGCGGCGCGGGTGCAGGTATGACCGATGCGCTGATGGGAACCGTTCTGAGAGGGATGCTCGACAAAGAGGCCTCTTCCAGGAAGAAATAAACAACCACCGGTTAAAACCGGTGGCATTGCCGGGTAAGGCTTCGCCTGTCGCCTACGGCGATGATTTCCATCCACCAGTTGAAACTGGTGGTATTAAAATCGGAAGAATAAAATCACTGCAAAGCAGCTTCATACCGCAGATGGATAAACACAACATTAACGTTGTTCAATCCACTTATAAAATTTTCTTATTTGACAGTTAAAGCCCGAACATTGTTTAATCTACCGACTAAAACTATAGGACAAAGTCAGGACCACTATATGAAAGCAAAACTGGCCTTAGAAGACGGCACTATCTTTAATGGCTACGCCTTCGGAGCAAGCGGCGAAAGGTGCGGGGAGGTGGTCTTTAATACAAGTATGGCCGGCTATCAGGAAATCCTCACCGACCCTTCGTATAAAGGCCAAATTGTAACTATGACATATCCCCTCATCGGTAACTACGGCGTTAATTCCGAGGATGTCGAGTCCGCGAAGCCATACGTCGAAGGTTTCGTAGTAAGAGAGCGTAGCTCATTAGCCAGTAACTGGCGATGCGAGAAGCCACTTGATGAATACCTCAGCGAAAATAATATCATAGGCATAGAAGGTATAGACACCCGCGCACTGACCCGCCATATCCGCCTGCAGGGGGCGATGAAGGCGGTCATATCCACGGATGATTCGGATGACCAACGGCTGACGAAAAAGGCCAAAGAATCCGAAGGCCTGGTCGGCAGGGACCTTGTAAGAGAAGTCACATCCGACAAAACGTGGAGCTGGAACGAGAAAGGCAAATACAAGGTCATGGTTATCGACTGCGGCGTAAAGTTCAATATGTTAAGAGAGCTGGCCAGCCGAGGATGTCACGTTGTTATTGTTCCGCCAAAAACGACAACCGAACAAATTCTAAAGGCCAAACCTGACGGCCTGCTGCTCTCCAATGGCCCGGGTGACCCGGACGGCGTGCCCTACGTGGTTGATACCGTAAAAGAATTGTTAGGTAAGGTTCCTATATTCGGCATCTGTTTCGGTCATCAAATGCTCGGCCTGGCAATGGGCGGCAAAACATTCAAACTCAAATTCGGCCACCACGGCGCAAATCACCCCGTTAAGGATTTGAAAACCGGAAAAGTTCACATAACCGTACAGAACCACGGCTTCTGCGTTGACATTGATTCGCTGAGTAACCAGGATGTCGAAATAACTCACATCAATCTAAACGACAACACTATGGAAGGCCTAAGACACAAAAAGCTGCCTGTCTTTTCAGTTCAATTTCATCCCGAGGCCGGGCCCGGTCCACACGATTCGAAATACCTGTTCGACGAATTTCTTAAGATGATTAAAAAAGGAGTAAGGATTAAGGACTAAGGATTAAGGAGTAAGGATTAAGGAGTAAGGATTAAGGAGTAAGGATTAAGGAGTAAGGATTAAGCGTTGAAAACATTCAGGGACTTAAAGGTTTGGGATAAAGCACACCAGTTGGTACTGGATATATATAAAATTACAAAAAAGTTTCCGAACGAAGAGAAATTCGGTTTAGTTTCACAACTTCGACGCTCTGCAAGCTCAATACCATCCAATATTGTGGAAGGTTTTAAGCGAACAAGTAAGAAGGACTTTGCTCATTTTATCAATATAGCAGAATCTTCATTAGAAGAAGCAAAATACGAACTGTTACTTTCATTCGACTTGAATTACATAAAGAAAGAAGATTTTGATAATCTCAGTGAAAAATGTGATGAAATCGGTCGTATGTTACACGGGCTACACAAAAAACTTAATTCTTAATCCTTACTACTGACCACTTATTAAAAATGCCCAAAAGAACGGACATCAAAAAGATACTTATCATCGGCTCCGGGCCAATAGTAATCGGCCAGGCATGTGAATTCGATTATTCCGGCACCCAGGCCTGCAAGGTCTTAAAGGCCGAAGGTTTCAAGGTAATTCTGCTCAACAGTAATCCCGCTACGATTATGACCGACCCCGGCACTGCTGATATTGTTTACGTCGAGCCAATTACTCCCGATGTAGTCGAAAAAATAATCGAAAAGGAAAAGCCGGATGCAATACTACCTACATTAGGGGGACAAACCGCTTTAAATGTTACTGTCACCGCCGCTGAAAGAGGCATCTTTGAAAAACACAATGTCGAGGTAATCGGTGCAAACATCGATGCAATCAAAAAGGCCGAAGACAGGGAATTATTTAAAGAGGCGATGGCCAAAATCGGTTTGGACCTGCCGCGAAGCGGAAAGGCACACAATCTCAAACAGGCGCTTGAGGTCGCCAAAAAAGTCGGTTTTCCAGTGATTATTCGTCCCGCTTTTACTCTCGGCGGCACCGGCGGAGGCATAGCATACAACAAAGAAGAGTTTACAACAATCGCTCAAAGAGGCCTCGAAGCCAGTATGGTCAGTGAGATTTTAGTCGAAGAGCTGCTCGTCGGCTGGAAGGAATTCGAACTGGAGGTAATGCGCGACCTCAACGATAATGTCGTCATTATCTGTTCTATTGAGAACTTCGACCCTATGGGTGTGCACACCGGCGACTCGATTACCGTCGCACCAATTCAGACACTGACCGACAGAGAGTACCAGGAAATGCGAGACGCTGCCATCGCCTGCATAAGAGAGATAGGCGTCGAGACCGGTGGCTCGAACATTCAGTTCGCCGTTAATCCAGACACCGGCCGAATGGTCATCATTGAAATGAACCCAAGGGTTTCAAGAAGCTCAGCTTTGGCATCAAAAGCCACTGGTTTTCCCATTGCCAAAATCGCCGCCAAACTTGCCGTCGGCTATACTCTGGACGAAATTCCGAACGACATCACCAAGAAAACTCCCGCCTGCTTTGAGCCGACAATTGATTATTGCGTTGTAAAAATTCCCCGCTTTACATTCGAAAAATTCCCTCAGGCAGAACCTTTTCTTACAAGCTCTATGAAATCCGTCGGAGAGGCAATGGCCATCGACCGAATCTTCAAGGCCTCTTTGCAAAAAGGCCTCAGGTCGCTGGAGATTGGTGTAAACGGACTCGAAAACCTGAAATTCGAAGTTTCCGATGAACAACTCGAAAAGAAATTAAGAGAGCCCTGTGCCGAAAGGATTTTTTACATTAAACACGCTCTCAAAAAAGGATGGTCTATAGAAAAAATTTATGAAACCTCGAAAATAGACAAATGGTTCCTGCACAATATCAAACAGATAGTTGATTTCGAGAATGAACTGTTAGAAGCAGGCAAAACAAAAGGCGATTGCGCACCTGAGCTGTTATCGAAGGCAAAGCAATATGGATTCAGCGACAAGCAACTTGCCTTGCTTTTTAAAACGGACGAAGAGTCGATACGTAAAATTCGATATGACTACGGTATAAAGTCGGTATATAAGGCGGTGGATACCTGCGGCGCAGAATTCGAGGCCTTCACTCCTTACTATTACTCCACTTACGAAACTGAAAATGAAAGCGTTCCAACTCAAAATAAAAAGATACTTGTTCTCGGAGGCGGACCCAACAGAATCGGCCAGGGAATCGAATTCGATTACTGCTGTTGTCACGCATCATACGCTCTTAAAGATATGGGAATCGAGAGCATTATGGTCAACTGCAACCCGGAGACCGTATCAACGGATTACGACACATCCGACAAACTGTACTTTGAGCCGCTCACCGCCGAAGATGTATTGAGCATCTATGAAACAGAACGTGCCGACGGCGTCATCGTCCAGTTTGGCGGCCAGACGCCGCTCAACATTGCAAATCAGCTCGCAAAAGCAGGCGTCAATATAATTGGCACATCTCCCGAAACAATAGATTTGGCCGAGGACCGTGACCGCTTTAGAGTCATGATGGACAAGCTCAACATACCAATGCCCGAATCGGCAATGGCAGGCAATCTGAATGAAGCGCTGGCAATCGCGAAAAAAATTGGTTACCCATTGATGGTCAGGCCGTCATACGTCCTCGGTGGTCGCGGTATGCAAGTCGTTCACGATGAGGATATGCTAAGACAATACATCGCCTCAGCGGTGGAAATCACACCCGACCGGCCGATTCTGATTGACAAGTTTCTCGAAAACGCCATTGAGGCGGAAGCCGACGCTATTGCCGATGGCACGGATGCTTTTGTCCCCGCCGTTATGGAGCATATCGAGCTCGCCGGCATTCACTCGGGCGATTCTGCTTGTGTTATTCCGCCTGTATCAATTCCACAAAAGCATCTCGATACTATTGGTCAATATACCAGAAAGATTGCGACTGAATTGAACGTTGTCGGCCTGATGAATATCCAGTACGCAATAGCTGATGATAAAGTTTACGTCTTGGAGGCCAATCCGCGGGCATCGCGAACCGTGCCGCTGGTTTCAAAGGTCTGCGGTGTATCGATGGCTCGGCTGGCTACACAGGTTATGCTTGGTAAAAAACTTACGGAGCTGAATATAAAGCAAAGAGAAATTCCGCACTTCGGCGTAAAAGAAGCGGTCTTTCCCTTCAATATGTTCCCCGAAGTTGACCCTCTGCTCGGCCCGGAGATGCGCTCCACAGGTGAAGTTCTGGGTTTGGCGGACTCATTCGGCCTGGCTTACTTCAAGGCACAGCAGGCTACGCAACAGATGCTCCCCTCTCAAGGTACCGTCCTGATTACACTGGTAGATGCCGACAAGCCCTATATAGTTGAAACAGCCAAACAATTCGCTAAACTCGGTTTTAAAATACTGGCGACCGAAGGAACTCAAAAATTCCTCACAGACAAGGGAATTAAAACCAAACGCATCAACAAAACACAGGAGGGAAGGCCGAATATTATCGATGCCATCAAAAACGGCAAAATTCAGCTCATCATCAACACTCCCGTCGGCAAGTTGAGCAAGTATGACGACTCCTACATCCGCAAGTCAGCCATAAAGTACAAAATCCCTTATATCACCACGACGGCCGCCGCCGCCGCTGCCGTAAAGGGTATTGCCGCCTATCGAAACGCATCCGTCTCAGTAAAATCTCTGCAAAGCTACCACGCAGGAATAAAATAGAATTTACTATTGTGCTTTTAGAATTAAATTATAAAAAAAGTCCTTCAATTTCATCCATGACTTTTTTCGTCATGTCAAAACTGTTCCTGGCTCTTATTTTTTAAGCCTGATTAGGATAGTAGATTTTTTTATGGACTTGGTCTCCACCAGTGTAATATCCCTACTCTGCTGCTTATACCCTGGACATCTTACGTGAAGTTTATATTGACCGACTTCAGCCATGAAATAATTGTCTGAACTTATATTTGTTATAGGTTCAATCACACCTGCTTTGCCCTCCAGCCGAACATCTCCACCG
>CAZUTR010000177.1:0-5700 GCA_964623545.1 uncultured Pirellulales bacterium
TTTTTGCAGCGCGGCTAATGCAACAACCATAGGACTTGTAGATGAGAACACAACGATTGTGACAACCATTGGTTCTGTTGTGAAGCTTGATATCTACCAGACACCGACAGATACTGGGATGATAGGCTTTGATGCGATTGTTACTGTTGTCGGTGGTGATTTTATCACCAAAGCTATGGGCGCCACCAACGATCCAGGTAACCCCAATGCTTATGGCTGGGATGAAGTCAGCTTTCCTATCGACCCAACCGGTGAAGGCACCGCAGTGTCTGAACAAGGTGGTGGGACATTTGGCTGTAACACATATCCCATTATTGGCTATGTTGAGGTTACATATATGGGCGGCACACAGCTTGTGTCTATAGCTGCCGGAATGGGTTTTGGCGGCAATATGGATTGTAACTTTGGAATACCGACTTACTCAACCGGTGTTGTGACGATTGTACCAGAGCCGATGACGATCGCTCTACTTGGTCTCGGTGGTTTGTTGCTGCGTCGTCGTAAATAAGACGTTGGCTAAGACCAACAGATTAACAAGAGGCATACCCGATAATAATCGGGATGCCTCTTTTTTATTTTACATCCGGATAGAATCTGTGTTATAATCCGAGTCTGATTTCTTGGTTTATTGTTTCGATACTAATATAGTTGTTTAGAGGAATCTGTGATGGTTGCTACCTATGTAGGTAAGTATTCGCCTGTTGTGGTTTAAAGCGATACAAGAGTTAACTACATCTTATAAATAAAATGAAGGGTCGTAATATGAAGCGTTTTATAATAATATTGCCAATCATTTGCGTTATTTTGTTAGTGTTTTCAAGTTGCCAGAACTCAAGTAAAACATATAGTGGTGTTGATGTAATCATTGAGGGTGGTGGTCAGTTTCCAGAGTTTCTGGTTGGAGGATGGAAGTCGGATAAGTACAACTGGGAATTCGTATTTGAGCCTGACGGAACGATTTCTTCAGCGATGATCGACACTGGTCTTGTCAGAGTAAATCCGAATGAGAAATTTGCCACGATTCAACTGAGGGATGAGGGTAAAGCTGATTACCAACTTGGGCGATGGACGGTGCAATATTCTCCAGATGAACGCGAATTAATGGTGGAGGTGGTTATAAAACATTTCTACATTGATAAAATTTCTTTTGTTCTTGAAGGGAAGAGCAGAGACTGGTTCCTTGGCAACGTTTCGGACGATTTGCAAACCTGGCGAGCTGATTGGTATACATTTCCTGAGTATATTGCCATGGGACAGGAACAGAAATTAGAGTTTCCTTTCGACCCTAATAACAATCCTATATCCACCCTTATTTTCACAAAGCAGGCTGAAACTAAGTAAACCTGTTAAGGATGTATATAAGGCGAATAGATTCTTCATCATTGTTCAGTTGTAGAGATGAGGATAAGCCCCAGCGCATGGCTTTCAACTAATTGCTAAATACGGCACGATTTCGGACAAAGCTGGCCCTGTCAAAGATATATTCCCTCAAGCCGCAAAGGCATCGCTGTTTTGTCTTTTTATCCCAAAAGCGCTATTAAAGTATTGACAAAGAAGCAAAAAATTATACAAATTAAATTTGTGAGAACAGAAGCGTCTTCAAGATTTTGAAGACTGTGAATCGCGGAATTTAGCGAAGTTTGCGGGCGTAATTCAGTGGTAGAATGTCAGCTTCCCAAGCTGGACGTCGAGGGTTCGAATCCCTTCGCCCGCTTTTTTGCTACTCTTGGTTCTTTCCAGCCGTTCTTTTCTTACCTAAAACCAATACCCCTACAGCTCCTACTCCCAAAATTGCGATTGTAGCAGGCTCCGGAATAGCACAATCACCAGCCGGTCCGTTATGGAAAAAATTTCTCTGCAATCGGATAGGGTCAAGAATGCAAGAGGATCGATCGTAGGTAGTTTCAAAAAGATATGCTAACCCTCCGAGCCATTTGTACTGTCCTCTATCAAGCAGATTATATCGTCCCAAATCCAGATAATAATACGACCATTTATCAATATAATCGCCGGCGTTGAAGCAGCAACCCCAGATGTCATAATCATAAATCAGCATCGGAACGGAACCCGGCCCATACACACCTGAGAGCATTGTTTTGGGCTCATTCCTTAGCCAGCTAATCCTACAGCCCCTATACTGACCAAGCCAACCAGTAATAAATTTATTTGTAAATCCCTCCGCCCAGCCTGAAGGCCTCTCAAATAATCTCGGGTAGCATGGGTGCCCGAGTCTATAGCTTAGCCCGCCCAACAACTTGTATTGGCCAATATCGAGATAATAATATTGTCCTTTATCCAAATAATCGTACCACTCTCGGTCGAGATAATCACCGTCATTCGAGACTTTTCGCCGGTTGCCATATATATCAATTGTATTTTTACCGTGAAACTCGGCAGGTGAACTACCAACAAATGCGTCCTGCCTGCAGGCCTTTTGAGAAGTACCACGACAATCAGGGAAAGCAGAGGAGTAATCCCAATAAAGAGAAGCCTTTGCAACCCTGCCGGTCAGGCTGACTGACGCTATAGCAGCTAATGCGGTGATTGTAAGCAGCCGGGTTATTGGATATGAGTTCTTAAGCCGAATCCGGTTCCTGTGCGCCCCCTGTTGCCTGGCGAGGACAACCGCGCATTTTTCATCCGTGAATGTGCCGGGCATAGCGACTCTCCTTAGTCGTATGGTTCCCGAGCGCATGAAGAGCGTTCGGGTTCTCCAGAAATGCCCTTAATTGTTAAAGAGATGTGGAAGGGCAAAGTCCACAATTCAATCCGTTAAACAGTATTATCGGACGAGCGAAAGGATAAGTCAATACAGTTTTTAATTTTTTGAGATTTTATCGGTCGTAGCTTAAATCAAACTGCAAGGGTTTAATTTAGGCAAAGTGGAATGACGTGCAATTTATTTCTAATGTTTGAAACAAGTCCAAAAAGCGGTTTTTTGGTATTCAGGGGTATGGATATCGCTATATGGGGCTTTATAAAGCTATTGTTGCTATTTTGGTGAATTGTCTCTGTAAAATTTCACAATTTTGTTGTTAATGTTTCAAAGTGTGCGAGCAGCATGCTAATTTTGCTTTCTTCAGGTGACGAATGATAAAATTTCTCCTGAATGAGATTACTTTTATAATATCCTCTCAAGTTTTGTTTTTAATCGACCCTGATTCCCTGTTCCTGGAGCCACTGTTTCAGGTCGTCCATTTCGCTGTCGAAAATCTCGTTGTCGTAATCCTCTTCCAGCTTGTGGATGTTATCAGCTAACTCCGGCTGTTCCTGTATAATCTCGTTTAACTTCTTTTCGAAGTCATCGCCGACATCCCGCATGTCATCGAGGTCCAATTGCAGTTCGAGAATGCCGGTGATGCGTCTTGTCACCGCCTCTATGCACTTAGGATTGTCACCCTGAACGTAGGCCGGAATCGTGGCGATGAGAGTTGCCATGCTCAGGTTTCGCTTATGGGCATTAGCCGTCAGCAACGTTATAAAGCTGGCGGGCCCTTCGTAGTTGGTGAACCTTACAACATAGTGCTCAAAAGACTTTTTAATCTCAGCATCGGAAAATGAGCAGAGAAACCGGGGCTCGCGTGTGTGCGGAACAAGTCCCGCGATACTGCCCATGAAATACATCAGCTTAACACCGAATTCAGCGCACAGTGAGTAGATGCATTCGGCGAACGCCTCCCAGTTCAGATTGGGTTCTTTGCCGAGGAACAGAATGAGGTTATTTTTCTCGTCGTAATAAAAGGCATCGGCTGGAACCTCATACTTCTCAATCAAGCCATCTTTTATGTGCGTATAGGGCCTGAATAGAGCTGTTAGCTCCATTGAGCCTGGGAAGCTGTAGATATAAAAACCTTCCGGCTCGATTTCGGCAAATCTTTGGGCGTTGAGCTTGTCTATCAGGCATTTTACCGTTCCTGTCGAGACCCTGCCGCCGTCCATCCAGCCCGAAAAGCCCAGCAGCAGGCGAGGATTGCTGAGTCTCGGCCTTTTATAAATATTTAGATTGCCTGGCGCCATTATCTTGTCCTTTACATATCGCAATATCGGCTTTTCTATCAGTTATTTTAATAGTATTCCAGACAAATTTCGCGGTGTATGAACCTGTGATAACCAGCAAAATGTTGATAATCGTCTTTACAATCTCTATTTTAATATTAAGATTTGTCGTTAAATGTTCATTGTTTATCAAAGTAAGAAGGCTTAGTGTTATCTTGGGTCCAGCAAAGGAGAAAAATTATGCTCAGAACAAAACTATTCTCAAGAACTATCCTGGGGTTGATTATGATAATTAGCATTTGCCATGGTAATTCTGAACAAGCCGCAACGGGGAAAATGCCGCCCGACCCGTTCGAGCAGAATAAAAAGCTCGGCAGAGGAATAAATCTAGGCAATGCGCTCGACGCTCCGAACGAGGGTGAATGGGGCGTTACGCTCAAAGAGGAGTATTTCAAGGTGATAAAGGATGCTGGCTTCGATTCTGTCCGCATTCCTGTTCGCTGGTCTAATCACGCATTAAAAGAGGCACCTTATACGATTGATAAGACATTCATGGATAGAGTTGACTGGGCGGTCAATAATGCTCTTAAGAATGACCTTTATGTAATGCTCAACATCCACCACTACCGTGAGCTATACACCGAGCCGGCCGCCCATAAGGACAGATTTCTTGGGCTGTGGAAGCAGCTCGCTGAACACTATAAGGACTATCCCGACAGTTTGCTTCTGGAGATTCTAAATGAGCCGGATGACGAGCTGACGCCTGAGATGTGGAATGAGTGGCTAAAAGAGGCCCATGCGATTATTCGCAAGTCCAATCCAACCAAGACGATTGTCATAGGCTCGGCAAACGACAACTGGATTGAGTATCTTGAACAGCTTAAACTACCCGAAAACGACCGCAATATCATCGTCACGGTCCACCACTATTTTCCTCTCGAGTTCACACACCAAGGCGCTGCCTGGGTATCCTGGTCCGATTCGAACGACTGGATGGGCACAACATGGACCGGTACCGAGGAAGAGAAAAAAGCGATGACTGACGTTTTCGATATTGGCGCTGCCTGGTCAAAAGAGCACAACGTACCTCTTAATCTCGGTGAATTCGGCGCCTATGTAAAGGCGGATATGCAATCCCGCGCAACGTGGACAAAATTCATTGCCGATACTGCAGTCGAACGGAACATGAGTTTTCATTATTGGGAATTCTGCCATGAAAACTTCGGGGCTTACGACCCGAAGGAAAAAGCATGGATAGAGCCGCTGTATAATGCGCTTATACCGTCGAAGAAGCCCGTTGACCCGTTCGAGCAGAATAAACGACTCGACGTAGGGCTAAACCTGTCTAACGCCCTTGAGGCACCAAATGAAGGTGAATGGGGTGTTACACTCCAGGAGGAATATTTTAAATTGATAAGAGACGCCGGCTTTAATTCGGTCCGTATCCCCACCAGCTGGTCCACTCATGCATTGAAAGAACCACCCTATACAATAGAGGAGGCATTTTTCGACAGAGTCGACTGGGCTGTCGGAAATGCGATTAAAAATGACCTTTATGTAATGCTGAATGTCCAGCACTATCGTGAACTGACGAGTGACCCTAATAACCACGTCGAGCGCTTCCTTGGTCTTTGGACGCAGATTGCAGAGCATTATAAGGACTATCCCGATTCTTTGCTGTTCGAGTTATTGAACGAGCCGTAC
>CAZUTR010000178.1:0-5689 GCA_964623545.1 uncultured Pirellulales bacterium
CTTGATTGTCGGTAGCAAGAATATTTGCCAAAGACCACAGCATCCAAACTTCATACTTAAGGGCTACCAGTGCATTTTTTAATTCTTCTACGGTTCGATTTTCTGTCTTTGCTTTACTCATTTTGTCAGCCTTTCCTTCTCACCATCGTCGCACCGAGGCCGAGAAGTAAAAGTGTCTGGCTATATATGAAGAAATCAAAAAAATCGCAGCACAAAGAACAATAGGCTCACAAGAAAAATTATGAAAAGGAAAATTAGTAACTTGACCACTGTTGAACTCATCCCCACGGGGCTTGGACGCCACAAAGCCCCCTTGACTTCTTGAGAAATCTTCACACCTAATTGTTCCTGCACATAGCGAGGAAAAGCCCCATCATTCAGCAGAGTATCCGCCTCCTCTCTTAATGTTTTGTCGTCAGGCAACTTGTTCTCCAGACAGTAGCGAACATAGGGATATATTGTAACTATGAATTGGTTCAATGGCGAAAGTGTATGATAAGGGATGCATGCCATTTCAGCACAAACAAGTGCTCCAGACCAAATAACCTTCCTTTCGGCTGTTTGTACACATAAGATACTCATAACTTCATTAAAACCAATTTCATATTCTTTACCGGCAAGTAAAACTGTATTAAAAGCACTTGCCAATTCATATACACTATCATAGCAAAAACTTTTTAATCTTTCTGATATTACCATGGAAATACCCTTCAAAGTTTATTAGCGTTTCCTTCTCAACATCACCGCACCGAGGCGATCAGCTACTTCAATTTTTCTATGTTCGTTTTTAATAATGCCTTCACGCTTTCTAAGTCTTCCTCGTTGTGGATAGGGAAAGAGGTCCACTTATTGTCCTGATTATTCGTTTCAACATGGAAGAGCTTGCGACGTGGCGACAAATAACAAAAAACGGCACCAGAAAACCTGAGAGAGATAGCATATTTGATGACATCTACCGAAATCTTTCTCTCATCCCAGGAGCGGATTTCTTCCAAAAAATTCTCTGCTCTTTTACGGGCATCCGTATTTGTGATGTAGTTAAATCTATCTTCAAGTATATATGGTTTTTCAATTATAGGAACTGAAGGAATTGTTACTTCCCTGCATACCAGCACCTTTTCCTCTGACCCTTCACATTGTACACACGTGTAGCCGAATAAGGATATCGGAATATCAATCCACTTGCAGCGATTGAGAAGTGAAACTGAAAAACCTGGTGCTATTAAGAATAGCCTCACGTTTTGCTCAGGATTTATATCAAACTTGCTATATGCCCTTGCCACACCTCCAACATTCATCGATATATAGTCGTAGTAATCAATTCCCTGAACGAGCATTGTGTCATCTTCAACAACCTTGAGTTCCGCAACAACCAATGAGCCTCCACTGTCTACCATAAGAACATCAAGAGGCCCCCTGTTAGTCTTTTTTTGGTGGTCAATGTACTGCAGTCCGTCCTCTACCGCATCCGGGGCCTGTCTAATCAAATCCTCCAGTTCCTTTTCTAAAACTTCCACATATTTGAATTTCTTCATTTTGCTTTTCCTCCAAAACTGCTTCTGCGTTTTGGGGTTTCAAAACTTGCCGGTTTGAGATAAAACGCTAAAAATTCAGTACAGTTCCGGATTCAATTGTTAAAAAACGCAAACATCTAAACTCCTGTCCTATAATAACATACCAAAACCCTTTAAACAAGCAAAATCTGTCTGTTTCTTGAGTTTCCGGGTCTTTTTGTCTTTGCCCGCGATAGTTATCAGGTTATTTTTTTAGCTGTTTCATTTCTCTTCGCATTTCGGTGAGTCGCCATTCTATCGAGGAAAGTATCCAGAACTTGAAATGGTTGATTCGATTCTGGCAGTGTATCAGGTATATGATTTTCAAAGACAGTGCCACCGTGGCCACCTCAATCATTAAAAGTCGCAGTTTTTCCCCGCCTATTACCGAGACGACCAGGGAAACTGCTATTACCAGGATAAAAATTACATTGATGAACTTTGTGCGGAATTTCGGTACGCCACCGATTTGACCTACAATGGCCCTGACGCGTTCCTTTTCCTTCTGAAAGTGCTCCAGCTCTATTTTCAGGTCTTCTATTTCGTGCTCAAGATTTTCGAAGTTTGTTTCCATAGTAATTCCTCTTAATATAGATAATTTAATTTAGAGCTTCTAACAAAATGAATTGTCGCATCGAAAGCGAGCGTTTTTTCGCGCGGCAAGGCGGATGGTTCAAAATCGCCGCAGGTGTAGCCAAAGCTACATTGAGGACGATTTTGTGTCTGACAACGCCGCTGCGCGGAAAACAAGCCGCTTGAATGCAAAGGCATTTTTGTTAGACGCTCTTAGTTCTGCTCATTTGTTTTCGGATAGGATAACTACTGTTTGGCGGAATTTCAAGCCTTGATACACGGCCTTGACACTTCTTTAGTCGAGGCGTATGATTTGGCATAAAAGTGTCTTTATTTTGGAGTGTTTGAAATGGCCAAGACCAAAAAGAGTTGGGAAAAGCGCCTTTCCGGTCAGCCGGACAAATTGACTGTGGATTTTGTCGAATCGCTTTCGGTTGATAAGCGCCTGTATAAATACGATATTGCTGGCTCAATTGCGCACGCACAGATGCTGGCCGAGCAGAAGCTGATTTCCAAGAGCGAATTTGAGCAGATTAAAAAGGGACTGTACGAAATCGAGCATCAGATAGCCGACGGAAAGTTCAAGTTTGACAAAAAGCTCGAAGATATTCACATGGCTATTGAGGATGCGCTGGTTAAGAAAATCGGCAAGGCCGGCAAGAAACTTCATACCGGCAGAAGTCGCAACGACCAGGTCGCAACCGATATTCGGCTTTGGATGCGAGATGAAATAGAGATTCTGCAGACGAAATTAACGGTTCTTCAAAAGGCGTTTGTGAAATTAGCTGACAAACACACCAAGGATGTAATGCCGGGCTATACTCATCTTCAGCGTGCTCAGCCGATTGTTATTGCCTCTTACTTGCTGAGTTTTGTAGAGCAGTTCGAGCGTGATTTCATTCGGCTTGCCAATTGCAGCCGGCTCGTCAACATTTCACCGTTGGGCAGTGCCGCATTGGCCGGCTCGACCTTACTCATAGATAGAAAAAGCACAGCCGAGCAATTAGGATTCTGCGGTCTCAGTCAGTCCAGCATCGATGCTGTAAGTGACAGGGATTTTTGTGCGGAGTTTATTTTTGATTGCGCGCTGATTGCGACACATTTGTCGCGATTAGCTGAGGATTGGATAATTTATTCTTCCGGCGAATTCGGATTTGTTCGGATTGACGACAGTTTTTGCACCTCGTCGAGCATAATGCCGCAGAAGCGCAATCCCGATATCCTGGAGCTGATTCGTGCTAAGACAGGCAGGGTTTACGGTTCTTTGATGGCTATGCTGACGATTTTAAAGGCTCAGCCGTCGGGATATAATCGTGATTTACAGGAGGACAAGCTCCACATTTTTACGGCGAGCGATACTGTCACCCAATCGCTTGATATAGTATGCGCGGTTGTATCACATACGAAATTTAACACGAACAAAATCGCCGATGGCTTGGAAGATGGTTTCCTTGACGCGACCGCGTTGGCCGATTATCTGGTTGTAAAGGGTGTTGCTTTCCGTGAGGCGCACGGCGTTGTCGGCTCGTTGGTTGCCTACTACGAGAAACGCGGTAAGAAGCTTGGCGAGCTTGGCTTGAATGAGCTTAAGAAGTTTTCACCTGTATTTGACAAGGATGTTTATAAGTCACTTGGTGCATCGGCTGTTGTGAGTAAATATATTACCGAAGGTGCGGCAGGCCCGAAGCAGGCAAAAACCCAAATCGCATATTGGAAGAAGCAATTGGCGCAGCGATGAGTTGGACTGAGGACCAAATCACGGCCTGGTTTGCCAAACAGAGCAAATTAGCTTCCGAAGATTTTCCCATCGGAATCGGCGATGATATGGCCGAGATTCGACTGGCCCCTGATACCTCGGTTCTTATCACCACTGATATGCTGCTGGACGGTGTACATTTCAACCTTGATAAAGTTACTCTTAAACAGGTCGGTTATAAGGCTATGGCTGTCAGTCTCAGTGATTGTGCAGCGATGGCGACGGTTCCGGTTGCTGCGGTTGTCAGCGTCGCTTTGCCGGATGGTTTCGGCGCCGAGCAATTGAAGCAGCTTCATTCAGGAATTATCTCAGTAGCGGACAAGTATAGCTGCGCCTTGGTTGGCGGGGACATCACAAGTTGGAACAGTAACCAGCCGTTTGCCATAAGCGTGGCGATGATAAGCAGGCCGGCTGCCAATCCCCCTATAAGGCGAAGCGGTGCCAAGGTTGGTGACACTATTTGCGTCACTGGCTGGTTGGGAGGTTCGCGTTTTGGTAAACACATCGAGTTTGAGCCGAGAGTTAAAGAAGCGCTGAAGATTGCTGCGATGGTGGATATAAATGCAATGATTGATATAAGCGATGGACTTAGCAGCGATTTGAACCGCATTTGCGCCCATAGCGGTGTCGGTGCGATTATAAACGCCCAGCAGCTTCCGATATCCCATGATGCGCGTAAATTGGAAGACCCGTTGAGTTCTGCCTTGAACGATGGTGAGGATTTTGAGTTGCTTTTTACACTTTCTCAGAAACAATCCAAGAGTTTACTTAATCAGTGGGATGACCCTGTCCTGATTAAGCAGATTGGGGTGATAACCGATACCGCAAAGATGCAGATTAAGATGCCCGATGGTGAGCTTAAAGAGCTGCGGCCGAAGGGATATAATCATCTTGGATAGATTATTGTTTGCATTCTATTTTTGATTTCAGCTTATGGATTTTGATTTTATATCTAATTCACCGCAGCAGACAATAGAATTTGGTCGCAAACTTGGCGAGCAGTTAACTGGTAGTGAAGTGGTTGCTGTTTGTGGCTCATTGGGTAGCGGCAAGACCCATTTGATAAAAGGCATTGCAGCTGGTGTGGGCGCAAAGGATGAAGCCCGGCTTGTTAATAGTCCTACATTTGTAATTGTAAATGAATATTCAGCTCGGCTGGACATTTTTCACATCGATGCATATCGCCTTAAGACTGTTACTGAATTTGAGATGCTCGGTTTTGACGATTTTTGTTATCCGCAGTCGGTAGTTTTAATTGAGTGGGCTGATAAAATCGAATCGGCCCTTAAGGGTATAGATTATATTCGGATTGAGCTTGTGCATACAGGTACATCTGAAAGGGCAATACACATCGCCGACGCTCCCAAATACATTACCTTCTGACAAGTCGGAGACTGTGCTTCTTTAAGAACAGGCCTTTTGAAATACTACTTATAGGTCTGATGAGATTTGGCAGAAAAGGTTTCTTATCGGCCTGTTTGCGACATGGAGAGAAAAATCCGGATTTGTAAAGTAATTTGTAATTCACAGCACCCCGCTTTTTCACTCTCGATTTTTAGTTTTATAGTCATTTTCAAATCCTCTGACAACTTTTTTTCCTGCAATTTTACCCTGTTGGTTGTATCGGTTTTAATGGTTTTAGTTGTGGGACAGGGGGGAGATAACAGTTGTATCGCTTCAGCAAATTTCTCGTGCCGTAGACCTCACAGAAAATTGGCTTAGTTGAACAATTTCCTGAGATGTGAGCAGTTCAATTGGTTATTTTTCACCTATGTGAAGCCGGAGAAGCGAGAAACATGGCTGGACA
>CAZUTR010000179.1:0-5681 GCA_964623545.1 uncultured Pirellulales bacterium
GCGCCAAGGTGAAGCTGCATAACCCAGCCGGCTTCGTTGTCCATAAGTGCAAACTCAAACATCATCGCTGATTTGAATTTGAGAGCTTCTTCAGTGTCAAGTTTCCTGCCGCTCCTTATTTTATCGAATATTTTTTTAATTTCGTTATCAGTGTAGTCCTCCGCGTAAGCGGTTTCCAGGCCGTAATCCGAAAGGCGACAGCCGTTCTCATGGAAATAGTGGTGACGATGCCGAAGAGCTTCGATATACGAGGCAAAGCTGCTTATATCCATATCACAAAGCTCTTCGAGCCGGTCGATAAATACATTCAGTGCTGAAAGGCTCTCAATGGCTAATCCCTTGTCGGGGCGAAACGCAGCATAAACTTTAACTTCAAAACCCTCATCTCTAATCTTTCTATGATGCCCCAACGAATCGAGCGGCCCTTCAGTGGTGCAAAGCAGTTTCACATTCATCCTGCGAAGCAAATTCCGCACGCTGAACTCAGCCGTCGTCAACAAACCGCTGCAGGTATCATAGATTCCCTCGGCGGTATCCGTATTAAGCAAAATGTCACTGACACCAAAGTAGCGCTTCAGCTCCAGGTGCGTCCAGTGGTAAAGCGGGTTTCGAAGAGTAGCTGGAACAGTCTGCGCCCACTTCTGGAACTTTTGAAAATCATCTGCATCACCAGTTATGTACTTTTCCGGTATCCCATTCGCCCTCATCGCACGCCATTTATAGTGGTCGCCGGCCAGCCAGGCCTCTGTGAGATTGCGAAAGCAATGGTCAGTTGCAATCATACCCGCCGGCAAATGACAATGATAATCGTAAATTGGCATATTCTCTGCGTACTCATGATAAAGAACTTTAGCAGTTTCTGTTCGCAATAGAAAATCTTCTGTTAAAAATTGCTCAGCCATTTTTGTCCTCGGATGCAGGTTTATCATCCTGGTAGTGTGGATTAACGTCCTCCCGCTTATAAGTCGGTTTCTTAAATTCTGCGAGTTTCTTTGCGTATTCCGCCACCGAACTCGTGGCCTGTTGATAGCGCTGCGACCTCTCTCTTGGTCTTTGCTGCTCCAGCTTACGCTCTCTCCATGCCCATATAGCATAAGCAATCCAGCAAATAGCCAGTACCGCAAATGCGATTATCATTATTATTTTAAACATAAATCTCCTCTATATGCGTTATCTATAATATTTTAAAGTCCAAAAACATCTCTAAAAATATACCGAAAGCACAACCGCCAGTCAAGCGACAACAATATCAAATAAATGCTAACTACTGCAAGAACAGCGCATTTAAAAAGACGATATTTTTGTGTTTTTTCACAACACAAAGATATCGTCTATTATGGAATGCCTAACCGTGGAACTCCGAACAGCTCCCCGGGCACAAACTACATGCCGAACCCAAAAACAAACCAGAGAACCATCTTACTATTCATAGCACGAACTTAACCAGTGCCATGCAAAAATCATAAGGTCATTCAAATCAACAACAAGGTCCTTGTTAATGTCACCCTCCAGGTCCGGCCCATCGAGCTGCCAGCTCCGGGAAAGTGCCGAAAAATCCACAAAGTTCACAGGACTCATTCCATCAAATTCGGGGCAATCATCATCACACACATTTCCCAGGCCATCGCCATCCGAATCCGCCTGAGAAGGATTATAATTGTTCGGACAATTGTCCTTAATGTCTGCCACCCCATCACCATCATTATCATAGTCAACTACAACGGGAACACCAAAACCTCTCCATCCAAAATACCCACTTCCCTCATCTTGCTTATTACCTAAGCTGTCTTCCGTTCTTACAAAAATCTCATATTCTCCAACATCAGGAATTTCCCACTCCAACTGCCAGTGCTTCCAGACATTCGGTACAAAATAGTTTAGTATCCCGGCGTCCTGCCATGTAGCACCGCTGTCGGTACTCACTTCTACCCTGGTAATCTCTATTCCCTCACCAGCAAAAGCCATTCCATAAATCATGTAATTACCAAGTGCAATTACTTCATTCTGTTCCGGATTAATTACCCTGGCGTGAATAGGATAATGATAGAGTGACATAGTTGGCTCAGTTGTTTTAACTTCGATACGCTCCGCCCAACGCATCCATTGAAATCCGGCACATCCGGGAACTGTCATTTTTAATGGATAACCCTGCTCATTATTTAACGGCTGGTCATTCATCAAATAGCACAAAAGAATATCATCTCTTTGAATAATGTCATTGATATCATAATCACCCGCGTAATACCCATCCAGAGCATAAACTGTTACAGACCTGGCCTGGGGCAAAAGAGCCGCCACATCCAAAACATCCCTTAGCGGCACCCCTGACCAGTAGGCATTACCAGCTAAATAATATGGTCCTGCGGGAAAATAACATTCCAATGTCGCCATCTCTCTGGTCACAGGATACTGCTCCAAATCGTTTAAATCAAGTGATAGGACCTGCTGGACAGCCCCATCAACTGTTAAGTGCCAGTCCGGCGGGATGTCAGGGTAAATACCCGGCGCAACAACAAAAAACTCCTCGACAGGCGTTATTGGCGGTGGCTCAAGACAATAACCATCAACACATAGACATATAACAATAAAAAACAGTATTAGAAAGTATAGATTCGATGACCAATTAAGTGTAAATCCGGTTATAGACCTGTTCATTCTAAGCTCCTTATAACAGGGATTCTCCATTCTCTAAAACTTAAAGACCTAAGGCGAGCTTTACGGCACCTACCCTAAGAAAGCTGTCTAACTACCAATATTTTCAGCGCTGAGCCTTATCAGCTATATTTTCGAATACGTATATCACCTTGAATAGTTCTGCTCAAAAAAATAAAAAATATAATAAACTTTCGCAAAATGCCTCCCGAATATGACCAAATCTTTACGGAACAGTCTCCGGCGTTATAATGTGTAAATCAGAGCGGCACCTGTTCCGGACTCCCAACAACAGTAAAAAAATAAAACAAAAGAGTAAGAAAAATATGCACCATAACCACAATATTTTTACTCAGGCAGTAAAACAAAGAAAAAAAATAAAACTAATATTCCGCAGTCAAGAAGACGGCAATGAATTATCAGTCTGCTGTGCACCGATGGATTACAAGCCGGGGCGACGTGCAACAGATGTTTCGGAATATTATTACTTCTGGTGCTCACCTCAGGAACTTTATCCTTTTGAAGCTGATAAAACTAATCATGTTTTAAGACTGACGCCGAGCAAAATCATCGGTATGGAACTGAGTGAAGAAAAGTTCGACCCGGCCGAATTCGGCAATGTCGATATGAAGTGGTACTTGTCGCCGAAGCTGTGGCGTTTTAGTCCCATCTATAAATTCTTTGCAGCTCTCGGCCATCGTTCCAGAAAGTCAGAAAAAAGTCCGGCCGACAGAAGAACAAAACACTAACCGACCATTACTTTGTTTATATCGTCTAAACTTAAAACCAACAAGGTCAAGGCCTTGCTGGAACAAATCCGACGATTATAACCGCAAAACCAAAACGAACTATTACAGTGAAAATTTATAGGACAAACTTATACAACAATGCTATTTTGACGATATAAGGAGAAATTGCCTTTAACAAGGTCTTTTCTCTCGACCAGTCTTTCAAGAAGATAAAATCCTGTTTAGGAGGAGGAATCTTGATTATACCTTGTCGAGTTGATGTGCCTCAGGACCGTTGGTCCTATATGAATTGGCTGATAATTGCATGCATAAGCATCGCATTTGCTATGCAGGTAGCAGCCATTGTGAAACCATCGTCCGCACAAACGCATGCCGGCCAGCCAGCTTATGAAAATGGCGAGAAAGGACCAATGGTCCAGTTCATCTTAAACGGATGGGAAATTAAAGGGCTGTTAGGGCATATGTGGTTGCATGGGGGCATTTTTCATCTCCTCGGTAATCTGCTTTTTCTCTGGATATTTGGAAATGCCGTGTGTTCGAAAATCGGCAATCTAATGTATCTGCCGATGTACATTGTGCTTGGTCTGCTTGCAGCAATTAGTCATCTTCTGTTTCAAGGCGGAGCGATGATTGGCGCCAGTGGGGCGATAAACGGTATTGTGGGTATGTTCCTCATTTTCTTCCCGCAGAACGACATAACCTGCTACTTCTTATTTTTTCTTTCTTACCGACCTATCATCCGCCAGTTCACTATTAGCAGCTACTGGATGATTCTGTTCTGGTTTGCATTCGATTTATTAGGTGCTATTATGACCGGAACCAAAGCAGGCAGTGTTGCCTACTTCGCCCACATCGGAGGTTTCGCAGCAGGAGTATTCGCGGCAATTGTGCTTTTGAAAACAAAAATTGTCGTGATGGAGCCAAGATACGAGAAATCACTGCTACAGATTATTCACGAGCACGCAACACCTGCCCAAGCCCTGCCCGACTACCGGTTTATTCAATTTCGAAAAGAGCTGGCTCATATAAAATCGGAAGAAGAGGAAAATAATGTAAACCAATCTGCTGCTGAACCACCGAAGGCCGCGAACGCATCTGGCAAAACCAATACACCTCAGGAAAAAATTTTTTCAGAAAAAGACTTCCTGCAGGAGGATTTAATACGTTTCAACTGCACATGTGGAAAAAGGGTGAAAGTTCCAGCCCGATACGCAGGTCAGAAGGGTCAATGTCCCAAATGTGGAAAAGAACTGCAAATTCCAAAAGATTAGAAGACGTGTGCATCACGAATTTCATCTATATCCGATAACTCAACAGCAGTTTCCCGCATCCATGCCCAGCAATTCATACATAAGGTAAAGCGAAACTTATATATAGTCGATAACTTAATACTTAAAAATGCAACGCGAAAAGCATAAAGTAATGTAAATGGGGGTATAGAATTGCTGATGTTTTCGCAATTCCATAGGTTTCAGAGAACTGGAGCCGTCCCATAAAAAACTTGTATAATTTGGGGAGAAAAATTATGTCGGGTGACATAACAGAGCTTGAAGTAAATAAAGCAAAAGATATAGCCCAATACGGTATAAAGACAATTCGCAGAGACACATCTGTATACGAAGCCATAGCAACACTGGTCAAAAACGATATCAGTGGATTACCTGTTGTCGATGACAGTGGCCTGGTTGGTATCATCACAGAAAAAGACGTACTCAAATTGCTGTATGATTCACAGTTTCTGCCGGGCAATACCGAAGACTATATGACCGAAAATGTGGTCAGCTTTGATGAGCAGGACAGCCTGGTCGACATATGTAACTGCCTTATCGAACACAACTTTCGACGAGTACCGATACTTCACCAAGGCCGGCTGGTAGCCATTATCAGCCGTGCAGACCTTATAAAAGCTAACAAAGATAAGTTCAGGCCGAAAGATTTACATCAAAACTCTGCAGAACAACAAACTAAACTCACGGCAAAGGATGTTATGAAATACGGCTTGCTAACCGTCAAAAGGAACACACCAATATTTGAAGCTATGGAAACAATGTCAATGAGGAATGTCACCGGCCTGCCGGTCGTTGACGATTATTTGAATCTGGTGGGCATCATCACTGAAAAAGATATGCTAAAACTGCTCTACGACACACAGGCCAAACCCTGCAGGGTCGAGGAGCTTATGACTCAAAAAGTGGTTAGCTTCAACCACAATGATAGCCTGTTTGACATCTGCGACTGCCTTATCAACAACAATTTTCGAAGAGTACCTGTATTAGACGA
>CAZUTR010000180.1:0-5643 GCA_964623545.1 uncultured Pirellulales bacterium
AGAAAAATTTGAAGAAAAATTAAATGAAATTATAGGGAACCTCTCAGAGCATAGTCTGGATCCTACGGGACTCTGTGCAAAAACGACAAGAAAGACATGGGAATCATGGCTCGTTACTGCATATCCCACCATGATCGTGCTTATTGCGATGAATCAGGGGCACACTGAAATGACAGCGATGCAACACTACCTTAATCTTCCCTTTACCGAGGTTGAAAAAGAAGAGATAAAGAAGAGAACAGCAGGATGGAGGTCACGGGATGAATCTGAGCTTCGGAGGATAGGTCAACTATGAAATATGGAGCGTGATATGAATGGAAAATGAGATGTATCCTGAAGAGGAACTACTATGATAACACTACCAAAAATGATATATAAAAATCCAGAAAGGGGAAACGTTAAAGGAAAATGTGTCTTCTGTACTGAAACAACAGAATATGGATTTAAAAAAGTATTTTCAGGAAACTTTACAGGATATAATCGTCTTTTTGAAGGAAATTGTATTTGTGAATACTGTAATGCTTTTTTCAGGGAACAAAAATACAGAAAAAGTAATTTTATAGTTACTAAAGACAATGTCAATTTTCTTAAACGAGTAGAAATTTTAGAAAATCTCCTCAATCTTCCAAATCCACCTTTCTTTATTTATCTAACTTTCACATATCAAAAACAAGGGTGGCTTGGAAATTTTGATAGAATAAGTTATTCTGGAAAGAGATTTTATATATGCACGGAAAAAAATGTTATTTATGTAGAGATAGAAAAACTTATAGGATATATAGAGTTTGCAAAGGAGTTGAGAGAATATAAAATACCAAAAAAAGATATGCTTTCAGAGTTATCTGTGAACTCTCTAAAAAAATTGGAAGAAGCAGGTAAAAGAGACTTGAAAGAGAAACTAGAGGAGATAGATAATAAGAATTTATGGGAAGTGATCGTGTATGGAATTGAGTAAAGAAATCGAAGAGAAACTTGTGTATATTCTCGCAAAGGCATATATGCGGGTAAATTGGAAAAAGATGGGAAAAAGAAGTGCGTATGATGTTTTCCAGCATAGATTGAAAGTAGCATCATACAGAGGGAACAACATCAAGACATTCTTGGAAAAACTTTGTCATGGACTTTCTTTACAGAGTGTCAGTGTAGATCCTTGCATCATAGAAGAGCTGGAAAATAGTAGAGACGATGTCATGAATGCTTTAAGAACCGAGAGTGTATATCTCACTCTTAGGGCTGCAGAACAGTCCAAAAAGTTAAGAAATATGGAGGAATAATATGTTGAAAATAAAAGGTGTATTGATAGCAAAATCTCCTATTCACCATGGAGGCGATGAAAAAACTGGAGCAGAAACACTACTAAGAAGATTAAAATTTTATACAGAAGGAAAATTTAAAGAAGTTCCTTACATAGATGGTAATGCAATCAGGGGAGTGATAAGAAGAATGATCTTCTCAGATTTTCTCGAAAAACTTGATTATGAATTGACGAATACAAAACTTTATCATAGTCTCTTTGCAGGAGGGCTTCTAGAAACAGTTGAAGCAAAGGATTCTGGAGTTTTGGATCTAGAAATGCGGAGAAACATACGACAGTATCTCCCACCACTAAGTGTTTTTGGAACGAGCTTTGGAAATCAAGTAATCGCAGGCAAGTTAATTGTTGGTAAGATGTTACCAATTTGTGTAGAATTAAAAGAAATGCTTCCCGATCTTAGTATTGTACCAGAGCATAGCTTCTACGATTTCCTGGATTTCACTTACGGAACGAGAAAAGATGAATTGAGAGTAGAAAGGAAAAAAGACGAACAGGCGATGCAAATGCTTTATTCTTATGAAGTATTTATTCCAGGAACTCCTTTCTATCATCACTTTGCTTTAGAAAATTTCAATGATGTAGAAAAAGCAGTATTAGGGAGGATGATTAAACTTTGGAAAGAATCCCCCTTTATTGGTGGTAAAAAGGCGATTGGGAATGGAGAGATAGAGATTTACTATGATACTGAGATTTCGAGTGATCCCTATACAAAGTTCATAGAGAACAACAAGAGAAAAATAATAGAATTGCTCAAGGAATTAGAGGGAAGGTAATGTGGCTTGAGAAAGTGAAGAAGTATAATCCTGAAGGAGATTTTGTCCCTCTCAAAGTTACTTTTGAGATGACGACTCCTATTGTTCTTTCCCATCCTTGGATACATTTTGATGGACTTATTGCTCATTTCTTACTCAAGGAAATTCTAGGAAATGAGTACTATCTTCTCCCAGGGAGAGGACCTATTGATTTTACTTCTGTAATGAAATTACCTCTATTGAAAAATGAGTATGGATTTTTCCATACTTCCGTTTCCATTTTCGAACCTAAAAGAGTATTTGCTACAAGAATCTACAAGAGGTTTGATGATAAAAACATAGAAAGAACTAAAAGTAAGAAAAAAAGAATATATCTCGGAAGTGGGTACTTCAAATCTTTTATGATATCTCTTCCTTATATTCCTGCTAGAAAAGTCATTTTCTACTGTAATGGGATTGAAACTGAGATAGAAAGGTTGCTGAAAGAAGTCCCTGGATTAGGAAAAAAGGTAGATATTGGATTTGGAGAGATAAAATCTTTCAAGATCAAAAAAATTGAGAGAGATCATAGTCTTGTCAAGAATGGAAAGGCAATGAGACCCATTCCTGCAGAGTTTGTAGAGTCTTTCGATGAGATCGTAAACATGGCGTACAAACCTCCTTATTGGGCTAAAGAAAATGTAACACTTTGTGTACCTCCTCTTGGGAAAGTAAAAATTAAAAAGAAAAGGTGATATAATATGAATAAGAAAAAAAAATGTTCTGTCTGTGATGGAACAGGAAAAATAGAGAATAAATGGATGATGAAAGTGAAGTGCCCATTTTGTGATGGAGTAGGTATGGTAGATGAGTAAAAAACTATATATCGAACAGAATGTCTATGATGCAGCGAAAGAGCGAATAACGTATATGTTTAATAATTTTGAAAAAGTATAATTCTCATTCAGAGCAGGAAAGGATAGAAGTGTCATGGTGCACATGGCGTTAGAAATTGCCAAAGAACTGGATAAATTACCAATAAATGTCCTTTTCATTGATTTAGAGGCACAATATACAATGACAATCGATCACGCAAAAGAAATATTGACACGAGAAGATGTAACTCCCTGCTGGATATGCCTTCCTTTGAACCTTCGTAACGCTGTGAGCACATTTCAACCTCAGTGGATATGTTGGGATGAAGATGAAAAAGAAAAGTGGGTGAGAGAATTGCCTGATTGTCCTGGAGTCATTAGTGATCTGAATTACTTTCCATTTTTTAGAAAAGGAGAAGAATTTGAAGAATTTGTCGTGGAGTTTGGAGAATGGTTCAGTAGAGGAGCAAAAACTGCCTGTGGTGTAGCGATTCGTTCTGATGAGAGTATTAACCGATTTCGGACAATTATCAACAAGAGAAAAGAAAAATATAAAGATTTAGAATGGACAACGAAGATAACTGAGGATGTCTTTAATTTCTATCCCCTTTATGATTGGAAAACAGAGGATGTATGGACTGCTGTGGGAAAGAATGGATGGAGTTACAATAGAATCTATGATTTTATGTACATGCAAGGCAAATCTATTCATGAGTGTCGTATCTGTCAGCCGTATGGCGATGACCAGCGAAAAGGATTAAATTTATTCAAATCCTGCGAACCAGAAACATGGTTCAAAATCGTTAATCGTGTTTCTGGGGCCAATTTTGGAAATATATATTGTGGAACTTCTCTGTTAGGCAATCGTAAAGTTATTTTGCCAGAAGGACATACATGGAAATCATACACTAAATTTCTGTTGGCAACATTACCCAGATATGAAGCGGAATGGTACAAAAGAAAGTTTGGAGTATTTCTCAAGTGGTGGAATGATCATGGATACCCTATCGAGAAAATACCCGACGAGGCACCACTCAGATTAGAAGCAGCAAAAAAAATCCCTTCTTGGCGAAGACTCGCAAAATGTATTTTTAAAAATGATAAACTTTGCAAAAGTCTTTCTTTTGCACAAACAAAAGGACAATATAATAAATATATGGAATTGAGGGAATTATATGGTGAATAAAAAAGAAATACTAGGAAATATAAAAAGAGAATTGGAAAGAATCAATGAATGTGAGCTTGAAGAAAAAGTTGAATTTTTAAATGAATTGAAATGCTTAATTGCAAAATATAGTCCATTTTCAGATCCAGTCGATGTTGTACGCTGGATACCTGGAGAACAAGTTGTTGCAAATGAATACAATCCCAATCGTGTTGCTCCTCCTGAAATGAAACTCCTCGAAATATCGATCAAGTATGATGGATATACTCAACCTATCGTGGCATTTCCTGAGGATGGATATTATACAGTTGTTGATGGATTTCACAGAAATAGAGTTGGAAAGGAATCAGAAGAAGTACGAGAACGAATACATGGGTACTTACCTCTCGTTGTAATAAACAAGCCACTTAATGAGAGGATGGCATCAACGATACGTCACAACCGAGCAAGGGGTACACATGCAATTCAGCCAATGAGTAAGGTTGTCGAGGAGTTATATTTCATGGGATGGAGTAATAAAAGAATTGCATTAGAGCTAGGTATGGATAAAGATGAGGTATTGAGACTAAAACAGTTTACTGGACTAGGAAATCTCTTTAAATTCAGAGATTTCTCAAAATCATGGATAGGTGATAATTATAGAAAAGAGAAAGATGTTTCTTCTCTGGACAGAAACGAGTGAATATAAAGAAAAGATAGAGGCAACAAAAGCGATAATAAAAGAGGCGTTGAAAAATCATAGACAATCTTATGTGGCATTTTCAGGGGGAAAGGATTCTACTACGATGCTCCATTTAATACTACAACAAGATCCTACTATTTTGGTATTTCATTATGATTATGGTAAATATATGCCACGAAAATTAGAAAAAGAAATTATCAAGAACGCAAAAGAAATGGGAGTTAAGAATTTCTATGTTGATTCGGGACAAAACTGGTATAGAACATTTTTTGGGCGAATTGAGAAAAATCTTGTAAAAAAGGGATATGATCTTGTCTTTGTAGGGATACGAAAAGAAGAGAGTTATAAACGGAGAAGAAGGATAAAAAAGGGAACATTTCTTGGAAAAATAGATGAGTGTTGGCCGTTAAAAAACTGGACTTGGAAAGATGTGTGGGGATATATTGTAAAAAATAACTTATCATATCCTTCTGTTTACGATAAATACATAGAATTGCTTGGATATGACAAAGCAAGATTTGTGACATTCTTTGATCATGAATTTGATAAATTTGGAAGCTCGAATCTGGATGGATTTTTGTTGTGGAAAGAAAGAAATAGTTTAACAGACCTGTAAAACTACCGAAAGGTTTCTAAAGCTTTTAGGATACATAGAAGCACCACACAATTGTACTCCCAAAGAACTCGTGAAAGTAGAAGAGTATCACCAAGATCAAATTAAAGAGTACAACATTCGTGGTGAATGGTATAGAGCAGAGGCATTGGAATCAAGATATTTAAAAGAAAATGTAATATGGGCTGAAGTAGATCATTCTTGAGCAGGTAATAAAGTAATATAATATATAATATATATCACAGTATAAGGATTCTTACAA
>CAZUTR010000181.1:0-5590 GCA_964623545.1 uncultured Pirellulales bacterium
CCCATATAAAAGGCCAGTCTTCTTTGTTTTCAGGAAAATCCGGTTTTACAATAAGCACACCCGGCACGATGCCGCCGGCAATGAAAGAATAATCAGCGCGATTGTTTCCGTATGCCACCCTTTTCGAATGTGTCCCTACGCCGGAAACGAAAGAGATATTCGAACCGGGATGACAGCCGTAAATATAATTCAGTCCTTTGTAGGCATATTCAGGGGCAATGATTTGGGGAAAAGCTTTGTGCAGGAGATAGTTGGTATTGGTAAAAGCAACGACCCAGCCGGCACCGGCCCAGCCGCGCGTTGAGATGGGGACGCCGAAAGGATTTTCCTCGGCAAACTTGTCAAGCTGCTCTTTGTAAATTCTGACCTGTGCCTCTAATTTTTCCGAGTAAGATTCGTCCATAAAGGGCTTGGCACGTACCGCAGCGGCGGCATTGAAACCGAACCATTTTGTGATATCCGGCCACAATTCGTTTATCTTTTCTGCATACTTAGGGTCTTTTGTGCATATCAACAGTTCGACGGCGGCTCTGAACTGCGCCGGTGTCAATCGGCCGCCTGTAGTATTGCCGTGACGGAATGTATTCGGGTCGCGGCTTTGTTCTTCATCCCACACTTTTGTGGCAATTGCCAGACATTCGTCAGCCAACTCGTCATTGTATCCACGTAATGCTCGGCTGGCGGCCGCCAGTGCGGCGATAGCGCCGTAATCCAATGCTGTTGATTTACTGGTAAACGCCCACCTGTCATCGAAGGTGCCGCTGCAAAAACCATTGGATTCGCCGGGTTTGAGGTTCGGGTCATAAATCAGATTGTCGGTCATTGTTAGCGCGTCGCCGAGATGGGTATATTGCGAGAGGTCAGGCACGATGATGCCGGAAATAGCGTGACCAACGGCCCTGTACTGAGCTATAAGCGCCAGCGTGCCGTGCTCGATTTGCTGAAGAATGTCGGGTATGCCGTCGGGAGCGTGAATATCCACATAGCGGGTTTTCTGATTGATTGTAGTTTCATCTCTTTTTATGCCGAACGTCTCCCATGTTTGTACCAGATTTAAAATGACGTAAGATTGGGTCGGTGTACGAATATCAAAATCACCTGCATCGAGCCAGCCTCCGACATTCAAACCTTCAATATGCTCGCCCGGCTTATAAGGAGTGTCTGTTGTTGGGCCCTGGGCATACAAATCGAAATGATTGTGGTCGACCGGCGCCTGCAAAGCATCATCAAGATGGGCGGCGCCGTGCCAAACGCGATAGGCTTCGTTGACAAACATGTGGTCCATTTGTACAGGGAAGAACACATCCAGAGTCGGGTGCCACGCGTTTTCGTAAATGTTCGCTGCGATTCTAAACGCCTTTGTACAAATGTCACCATATTCGATGACATACAACCCGCTTTCTTTTACCGATGTAAAATCAAAAGTAAAGTAATTATATCTGAGGAATTTGCCCCACTTTTTTACTTCGCCTTTATATTTTTCCACAAATTCGCCATCGGCTGTAACTTTCAGTAAGCGGGCCGTAGCCAGCGGCTCATCGTTTTTATCGAGTTCTATGACCGCAACTTTTTCCTGATTGGGATGATACCCGAGCTGTGAATGGGCAATCATCGGTGGGCGAATCCAGTTGACAATTGTATTGGCTGTAAGGAACCACTCGATGACTTTACCGGACCTATCTTCCGGAATAAGACTGCGGACAACATACCAACCGTTTTGGGCTTTATTTCGGCCGTCAAATAATAAAAGCTCACCACTACCTTTGGATTGGATGCTAACACGCCTCGCTGGGTCTTCAGGTGCGAGGACAATTGTTTTACCCATCGCAATCGGTTTTGGTTCTGTAGCGCCTGATGTATTCACTGTCATTGGTCCGCTGGGATAGAGCGGGAAGGTATATGGTTCACCATCCATCAGGTACGTTTTTTCAAAATAAGCTGACGGGAGGAATTCGAGATTGAATCCCGCACGGCCGTGTAGTTCTTTGGGAAGTGGCTTTTGGAGATTAACACTGAGAAGCACTCCGCCATCGTGTGCCTCGGCTTTTATTGTGTAATCGAACTCATAATCGGCATAAGTCAAGAACGCTTCAATACTGTTATCTTCCTTGTTGACTTTGCGTTCTACAAGTTCAGGGATGGGGTCCCATTGCTCAGGCGTTGGATTAAGCCGAACGTCACCGTTGGTTGCCGTTCGTACCTCGTGATGAATAATCTCAACCCCGCTGAGCTTGGAATCATCAAAGTTGATGTTATACCAGTTACTGAAAACCAGCACATTGAGCCCGCGAGTCTCAAAGTATTCGAGCTCATTGAGCTTCAGAGTATCAGCGGAATAATTGACCTGACTACAACCTGAAAATAAAGAGACAATTGCAGCAATTAAAAAAAACTTTTTTGCCAATGTGTTTTTGAGAGACATTACATGAGCTTCCATTATTTTTTTTATTTATTTGTTGATGCCAAAGGCCGATAAAAACTCTCCGGCGGGCCCAGATAACTCGGTTTCACGCCGGTTGTTTCCACTACAAGTTTTTGCAGCACTATGCCCGGGTCGACCATCCAGAATTTCAAAACATGTTCACCAGGGTTTTCGATGGTGTGATTAGAGGTCGTTATTTTAATACTATCACTCACCGCCTGGTTCCAGGTCGGAGGATACTTCCAGTCCGGCACTGTGTCCTTTTTATGGATGTTGACAATTTTCGGCGGCTGGTCGTCAAACGAAACAGCATACAACAGTCCCCGAGTATTATTGAAGTTCTGGGTAGGACACAGATACGCTTTGACCTTGACTTTACCACTATTAAAAAGATGCATGCGGTATTCCAGGCGAGGATTATCTCCTTCGGGTTTCTGACTTTGAGCTGTTACAGGCATGGGAGTTATTCCGGAAAGTGTTCTGCTTAAGTCAGGAATACGCAGCCACTTGACAGGTGGCGCATCCACCGCACGGGTATAGTGCTCAGCTTCAATGCAGATGCAGCCGTCGGACTCGACAAAGCCGGTGACCTGCTCCGGCTTCGGAGATTCAGGATTGTTGATTGGAGCATGAACAACTACCTGTTTTTCATCCGTGCCGGCGATAGTTATCGCAGCGCTGTGTTTTCCGGTCGGTGCCTGCTGCCAGTCTATGCTTACCCACACTCGCAACTGCTTATCGACTTTTCTCTGGTCAGGTGTAACAAGCAGCCACGATTCTGCCGGTTCGATTTTGTAATCAAGAGGCACCTGTCCACGATTGAATACCTCGATATAATATTTCTGTTGATTAAAGGGGTCGAACTCAGGCAATACAGCTTTGCTCTTATCCATCGGCCACCAGCTGTCCGAACCCTCTATCGACACGCCCATGCCCGCGGCCTCGGGTATTTCAATTTTTTTGACTTTGGGCATGACATCTTTTTCCGGCTGCTGCCAGTTCGTATAACTGATATGCGTCTGGTCCATCATGTGGTTCCATTTTCCGCCTGCCATGACCTTGTTGTAATGGTGGGAAATCTCAGCATCTTTTTTGAATAAATCTTTAACTCTGTCAGCCAGAGCGTTGGTGGTGGCGCGTCCTTGCTTCGCATAGAGGCGATTCTTTCCAACGGTGACATAAAGCTCGTTCAGGTTTGCACATGCTATCACAGGATGCAGCACAAGCTGGTAATAGGCATCTTTATATTCGGGGGGCATAGCTTCGTAAATCTTCTCGGCCTTTTTTGCTAGTTTGTTGTAGTCGGCGACAATTGTTTCCGCCTCGCGATAGTTTACCAGGCTGTAGGTGTCGGGGGCAAGCATCTCTGGTTTGCGGCGTCCGTTGTATTTTGTGTATTTGCTGAGTATGTCGGCGATGTCTGCGGCATACTTTGGTCCGAACTGCTGCTGCGCCCAGAGCCGAGTGTATTCGGGCAGACGCTCGGCCGGCAACTTGTCCGGGGCCCAGGCATAGTCCAGGAAGAAGCTGATTGGAAATTCCATTGGTTTAAGGTCGCCAACATTGACCAACCAGATTCTCTCGACGCCGTGACGATAAGCCAGGTGCATCTGCTCCCAGGTTTTTGCTATCGGGCTGGTATTGAGCCACTTGTAGTTTCTCGGGCCGCCTACGAAGTCGAAATGATAATACATACCATATCCACCGGAGCGTGGCGGGACGCCTAGTTTGGGCAGCCGACGGACATTTCCCCAGTTGTCATCGCACAACAACAACGTTACGTCATCCGGGACCGTCATGCCCTTGTCATAGTAATCCTGCACTTCCTTATATAGCGCCCATAGCTGGGGGATGGTTTTTAAATCTTTGCCGGTGACTTCGCTGAGAATTTTTCGCTGGTCGGCGACAATTTTCTCCAGCAGAGCGATATTTGTCCCCTCGCTCATCGCCTTGTCGCCATCGCCGCGCATGGCCAGCGTCACAATGCTTTCGTGCGAACCCATTCGCTTAATTCCCTCTCTCCAGAATTCCCGCAGTTTTTCGGCGTTGGTTTCGTAGTTCCACGCACCTCCCCTGATTTTTTTCCACTCGGCATGTGCCCGCATCATCGGCTCATGGTGTGTGGTCCCCATCACGATGCCGTACTCATCCGCCAGCTTTGGATTAAGCGGGTCGTCACTGTTAAAGCTGGCCCACCACATTGCAGGCCAGAGGTAGTTGCCTTTGAGTCGAAGAATAAGCTCGAACAGTTTTTCATAAAATTCGTGATTGAATCCGCCATAGTTTTCTACAGCCCAGCGGCCTAAGGCCGGCTCTTCATCGTTCAGAAAAATGCCGCGATACTTAACCGCCGGCTCGCCTTGTGTATGTCGGCCGGGCAGGACATACAAAGTGCTGCTCTTTTTGGGCGGAACATCAGCCCACCAGTACCAGGGAGATACGCCAATCTCTTTCGAGAGGTCGTAAATCCCGTAGATGGTGCCGCGCTTGTCACTGCCGGCGATTACAAGCGCCCGGTCTATATCGGGCAGCGGCTTTTCCACCACCTCAAGCAAAAATGTTTCCCACCGTCCCGCAATGTCGGTGACATCAAGTTTCTTTTCCTGCACTAATTTATCAATCGTCGGACTCCTGCCCAGCGTTCCAATCAGGACAACCTGTTTCGCCTCGGGAACTGTATCTATAGAAAGCCTCGGCTCGGCATCTGTTACACGGGCGATGTCTGCCTGCAGGTGCTTGGTTACCTTTATCACGCCCGGCCAATCTTCGCAGCTTACATACAACGGCGCAGATTTGCCGGAGACGCAAAGGGCAAAGCGTCCCTCTCCGTCTTCTGCAGAAATGTATGATGCGCAGCCGGCGGCTAAAACGTCCTGTGAGCCGGCCAAAGCGCACCCATCGTTGACGGATGTTAATATAATAACAGCGATTAGCAGAGTTAAGATGCGACAAATTCTCATTTTTATTACTCCTTTTACAATTCTACCTTAACACTCAAGCCCGTTACCGGCCGGCTTGATGCGCTTATTGTATCGCAACCAAGCTCATTTATCAATTACTGATTACTAAGTGGAAGTCTCTGTCCGTTGCTCTATTATTTGAGCAGATTTATACAGTTCTGATTGAAATTAAAAATGATTGATGGCTTTCCCGCCGAGTATTTCAATG
>CAZUTR010000182.1:0-5569 GCA_964623545.1 uncultured Pirellulales bacterium
GCCGGCGTAGCAATCTGCCGGAAGCAATCTGCTCCACTTTGCAATCCGAACACCCTGCGCCAACTGCTTATCAACACCGACAAAAAGACAAAACAAAACTAAAAGTGGCAGCAGAGAAAAAAGAACACGAGCAATAAGTGGATAAGGCCCGATTTGACCCTTTACGTCCGTTATCTTTTGATTGCCGAAAAGTCGTACAAAGAATACTGATAACGTGACAATAAAGCTCAATATAAAGAAAATCCTCGCCGAGTTCTGCCCGTTACCCAGAAGAACTGTCACTCCAAGTCCACCGACAAAAGAGCCCGCCGCCTCGAGAATATATACACGCCATACAGCAATACCGCGATGCCCGTCAATCGACTCGGTTTGCACACCTTCAAATGCAGAAGAATGGCTTTGCACTCCTTCTTCGAACCATCGACACGCAACAGGAAACAGCATTCCGGTTATGATACTGACCGGCGCATTTACCAGCAGTGCGAACAAAAGAACTTGCCGTACTGCCAAAAGAGCATAAGATTCCACGCCTGCAATCTGGCGCACCTGAACAATCAAAACAAACTGCAAAATAAAGGCGGGAATATAAGCAAGCAAAACAAGCTCTATATGCTCCAGTAACTTCTTAGAAAGACCCTCAGCGTTACGAACAACTACCGCTCCCAAGCCGACCCATAAAAACCACGAGCCGAAAAAGATCCCAACGCTTATATCATTACTCTCGAAAGATGTTACAAACTCACGGAAAAGCAAAGTCTGGGCGGCGATGGTAAACAGGCCGTAGCTGAATATCAGAAAGCGCCGTGCAAATTTCATTTCTCTTCACCAAACACTTCCGCCTGGAAAACCAAAAATCTCGTACCTTCCTGCCACGCATCCGGCGCCAGGCCCGCTTTCATAGAAAGATGTTTTAGCATCTCTTTCACATCCCATCCCTGTTCGGGTGCAACCTGAGGCAGAAAAACCGCGGAGTGCCCGTCTTTATTCAGTACAACACCATCTATACCAATTCTGATTTGCTCGGCCGAATCGATGGGCTGCGGAACAGTAAGCGCGGAAATTTCGATTGTAATCTCGTTGCATTCCGCTTCAGTTACCGGATAAAAACGCCTGTCATTAAATCCGGCATTTATAGCGTTTGTTATAACGGATTTGTATAAAGGCCGTTGCGGAAAGATGTCACCAATACAGCCCCTAAGCTGAGAGTTTTTCTCAAGCGTAACAAACGCCGCCCGTGGTTCCTTCATCGCTTCACTAACGTCAACACCCAAATCAGCCGCCTCGGGAACCTTCCTGTGTTTAAGAGCATAAAGAAGTGACCCTCTAGCCAAAGTCAAAAGCCGCTGCCTGTCATCCTCGCTTAGCTCGGAACTGCTCGTTTGAGGTTTATCCGGAGAATTTTTTTGCCACTTTCCGGCAAACGCAACTGCCAGATAGCTCACGGAATTAGAAAAGCTGCCCGCCATCTCTCCGGAAGTGGTATATTTAACTAAATGGGCCTTAGCTCCTTCCATCATAGAGAGCAAAATCGCTATAGGAACATAACCGCAAATCGTCGCTCCGGTTTTTTTCTTGTATTTTAAAAAACCTTCCGCATCCAACGCAGCTATATACTCATATGCCCCCATATCGAGCTGCTTAATTTTCTCAGGCACATCTTCGCTAAACGGCACATAGCCATAGTTGGCTCCGTAATGGGTAAAATCCGAACTCGCAACCACTAAAGTATTTTCATCAACAAAACTTTTTAGAATCCCGGCAGCTTTTTTGATTGTCTCCAATGAGCAATCCCCCGCAACAATAGGAATAATTGAAAACCGCTCCTGACAGTATTGCAACAATGGGATTTCTATCTGAACGCTGTGTTCATTCTGATGTGCGCTGGGGACATTTTGAAACATAGGATACTCAAGAAGCTTATCAATACAACTCACATCGACAGCAACTTCTCCCAGCGGCGTTTGATAATGCGTCACCCTCGGCACACTCAAAACCTCTTCCATTCGCATATAGTGACTTGGGCCGATGATTATGACTCGCTTATATTTGCTGTTGCTGCTCTTCAATCCTGCCGACGCAGTTTGACCGGAATATTGATAACCCGCATGCGGCAGGATAACAGCAATCACATCATCAATCGGCTCAACATCAGCTTTCTCAAAAAAGCCCCCAATCTGTTTGTTCAGCACCTCGGCATCGGCGGGATACCACCTGCCGGCAAGTTCCGAATGTAACACAGCTTTGGCTAATTTGGACGGCTTTTTCTCGCCCTCAGCCGCCTCTTCAACTGGAGTTACAGTTTTCTTTTTGCACGCATTTACAAAAAGTAAGACAATTACGCATATAATCAAAATTGCCCGGCGCAACAAAGCTTCATCCCGTAATTTTTTACAAAACCACTTATCCATATTAACCACTCCATTTACTTGTCTCGTTGATATCACCCAAAGGCTTCAAAGGCCCGGGGTATTTTTTATGTAATCCAGCCCGAATGAATCTGCGAGGGACAACTCTTTCAGTCAGCCACCATGCACCAACCGCAATCATAGAACCGGCTTTAATTAACCTTCCAATAAATTTCCTGCGCGTCATTTCCAAACTCCGTGTATCTGTTTACCACAATTCGGACAACAGCCGTCTTTAAGCTCATTTTTCAAAATAGTATATTGAGTTCGTTCAATAAGCAAAGTTTTGCACGATGGACAATAAGTGTTCTCTCCTTTTTCGCTTAGGATGTTTCCGATATAAACATAATTTAGTCCCTCGGCGAGTGCAATTTCGCGGGCGGTATCCAGTGTCTTCAACGGAGTCCGCGGAAGATTCCGCATTTTATAGTGAGGAAAAAACCTCGAAAAATGCAAAGGCGTGTCACCACCCATATTTGCCTTAACCCAGCGGGCAAGCTCACGTATCTGTTGCTCGGTATCATTCAGCGTCGGAATTATCAGGTTCGTAACCTCGACCAGTATCCCGCTCGCCACCGCTTCGACAAGCGCCTCCTGCACCGGCTTCAATGTCCCCGAGCAAACACTGCGGTAAAACTCATCTGTAATTCCCTTCAAATCTATATTCGCTGCATCGACATACTTAAGCAACTCCCTCCAGGGTTCCTTATTTATATAGCCGGCCGTCACAAGTACGTTGCGTATCCCGGCTTGCCTCGCCAGCTTTGCGGTATCATACGTATATTCATAATAAATAATCGGGTCCGTATAGGTATATGCCAGAGAGGGACAACCGTATTGTCTTGTCCGCTCCAACAGTTTCTTAGGCGGATAAAAATCCGCCGGCATATCTTCCGGATTGGCCTGCGAAATCTCCCAGTTCTGACAGTTCCTGCAATGAAGATTACAGCCGACCGTAGCTATTGAAAGAATTTTACTTCCAGGCAAAAAATGAAACAGCGGCTTTTTTTCGACAGGGTCAACATGCATAGAGCAGGGAAAACTGTAAACAACGGTCCGCAGCACTCCATTGTCATTTATTCTGACTCTGCACTCGCCGCTCTGGCCCGGCTCGATTACGCATCTCTTCGGACATAGCTCGCACTGTACCTTCAATTAACTAACGCCCCACTTTCTAATACTGCAAAGAATATGTTCTTTACAACTTATATCAAACTGGCACTGTTCTCAGGTATCCAGCCGTCGCTGCCGTCGGATAATGCTATATGAAGCCATCCCCCTCTTCGCTCAAGCACATCGAACTCCAGCCCAGAATGCAGCGGGTCGGTAAAGCTCGCCGGATAATTCTGCCCGTCACCCTGCCGCGCAACAACCTGCTCAGTCGTAATAACTCCGCAAATCTTGACAGCACGGTCTCTGCTCTCCAAAACCAACGAGCCGAGAAAACATATCATTAAAATTCCACAAATCACCGTCACTCCGACAGCCGGGACACTTCTGCCTAACCATATTATTATAGTTAATCCGATACATACAGCAGCAAAAAGAATACACGTAATGACAAATTTGCTCTTCATCGAAAAATCATAATGCCAGAAAAACAATGTGCGCAAAATCCTTTTCTCGGTCTTTACCTGAACTTTATCGACTCTCCTGCTGCGGGCAAAGGAAAGGTTTTTTTTGATATTCGCATCAGCGCTGTCGAGTTTTTCAGCCCGGCGGTAATTCAAAATCGCCCTGCCGATGTCACCTTTGAGAAAATAGGCGTTGCCCAGATTATAATACAGCTTCGCATTTTCGATTTTGCCCTCGTTTATTATCTTCTCGAAGCTCAATATAGCTTTTTCATAAAGTTTATCCGCCCGGCTTGCTTCATCGGTTATTGAATTGGCCTGCCTGAATGCCTCGTTCGCCTGATTCAAAAGAGAGTACATCTGCTCTGCAGACAACTCGGCCCCGACCGGAACAACCAAACCGGTCAAAAATAAAAAAATCAAAATAAAAAAATATCCGGCGCTATTGTTCATTTTGCCTTCTTATCTATACTGCGAATAAGGTTGATTACTTCCTGGATTTGACCGGCCTCAACATTTACTGCAACCGAAGAATAATTCGCCGCTTCACATTTAGCTATTATGTCCCTGTACTTACGTGCGGTTTGTCTGTCCTGTGTTGCCGTAATAATAACATCACAACAACCGTCGGCCGTAAGCGACCCTGCCACTTTATCAAACCGCTCGCCAATATACTATTTCATAGTTGAGCAAAGCAATTTATGCCGTCTCCCAGAATCGACAGAAGTTATTTTTTTAAACTCGCTGATCGCCTTGCCGCACGCCCTGCGCCTGCGCCTGACCGCCTCCTTCTCAGGACTCGTATGTGTAAAAAGCTTTACAAAAGAACTTAGAACCAACACCATTAACGGCGCCCCCCAGAGTATCATATAAGAGGGACTAACTAAAGCAGCCCATGGCGAGAAGCTCATATTCCGCAGAACATCAGGCCCCTCATAATTAGCTGACAGCCCTTTCTTGATTGCCTCAACCTCTTTACTAATAGCGGTAAATTCCCTGCCCTCCAGGTCAGCCTCGGTCAGTATTTTAGTCGGCGCAACTTCCAGCTTTATCGGCTCGGTCTTAGCCACTACATACTCACCTTTATTAGAATCAAAATAAGCCAGCGGTATAGACGGTATCTCAGATGCGTTGTCGTTATTGGCACGCAGCGTCTGCGTAAATATCTTAAAGCCCCCCTCCACATTCGGCGTTGCCTTCTCCGAAGGAATCTTGAAATTCTCTGCAAGCCCACCCACCTTCTCAAGCTCCGGCCACTGCACCGGCTTCAAATAATCACCGCCGATTCTTATAGTGAGGGTAATTGGGTCACCCACGTTAACTTTCGTTGGCTGGGCGGTCGCTGAAATTGTATATTGCCCAACAAGACCATAATGCTCTGACGGTTTACCCTCCTCCGGCAGAGGTAGAACAGTCAGTACAGACGGTTCCGAGCTAACCATAAACCGTTTGTATTGTTTGCGGCCAAAAAAATCATCGAACAAGCTGTCCCGCGACCGCGCTTGTCCAACCGCCACGTCCGCGGAAACCGTCGAAGCCGCCATCACCACTTCGCCCGCATATTTCGGAATCAGGACCTTATTATACATA
>CAZUTR010000183.1:0-5542 GCA_964623545.1 uncultured Pirellulales bacterium
AAAAAGTGCCTGTTGACAATGCCGTTGCAAAAGTAATCGAACTGGTTGATTCGCTAAAACAGAAATTAAAAGCTTAGCTGTTATTTTGTAACTTTAGTTGTTATTTCTTAATTTTAATTATTATTTTGTCATTCCTGCGAAAGATTGTCACCCCTGCGAAAGCAGGGGCAGGAATCTAAAAATGTGGCAACTCAAAGAACCCAGCCTCGCCAAGGTCATAATCGGCATCCTCGCCGCCGACACAAAGTCCTTAAAAACAGCAATCGAGACTATTGAGAGCAAGTTAGGTGCAATCGACCTCGCCAGCGGCATATGGCCCTTTAACCAAACCGATTATTATAAAAGCGAAACCGGCGAGAACATCTTAAGGCAATTCGTAAGTTTGGAAAAACTGACTGACCCTGCAAGGTTGGCAAAAATAAAACTCATAGCAAACAAGCTTGAACGAAAACTTGCGACGAATTTATCCCTGCAATTACCTCGACCTGTGAATCTTGACCCCGGCCTAATCGAGCCTTCAAAACTGATTTTAGCCACAACAAAAAACTATTCCCATCGTATTTATATTGGCAAAAAAATCTTTGCCGAGGTAACATTGATTTACGACAAGGGCCGCTGGCGCCCGATGGAATATACTTATCCCGATTACACCCAGCAGTGCTATTTTGATTTCTTCACCAAAGTTAGGACCCGGTTATTGGAGCAGTTAAGAGCGTGTCACTGACAACATTAGCAATAATTCTATTTTTAAGCTCGCTTATAGCTTCTGTTACTTTGACGGCTATTGTGAGAAAGTTTTCTCTTCGAGTCGGGTTTACAGCTCAGCCGTCCGCCGACAGATACCATGACAGCGTCGTCCCACTCGGCGGAGGCATAGCAATTTTTATCACGCTGACAGGTTTTATTCTTTCCGCAATTATATTAGTAAGACTCCTCATATCTCCAGGCCAGCTTGATTGGCTTGGTGAATCCATAACTGTTCACACCGCCGGCTTTATCGAAAAAACCAATCAGCTCATAATTGTTTTAATTTGCATCGCTGTCCTGTTTTTGCTGGGTTTGTGGGATGACAGAAAGCACCTCGGCCCGGGCTTTAAACTTCTCGTCCAGTTCGCCGTCGCAATTGCCGCTGCTGTTTGGGCCGAGATTCGTGTCGAATTTTTTATCGAGAACACACTGATTACCTCAATAATTTCCGCCTTCTGGATTGTTCTGATTATAAACGCAATGAACTTCCTTGATAATATGGACGGCGCAGCAGCTGGCATCGCGATTATAGTGGCTTCGATTTTACTTACAGCAGCAGCGCTTAGCGGCCAGGTTTTTGTAGGCGGCTTTGCGCTGGTTTTAATCGGTACGTTATTGGGCTTTTTGCTGTTCAATTTCCCACCGGCGAAAATATTCATGGGCGACGCCGGCTCACTTGTTGTAGGTTTCGTCCTGGCCCTGCTGACACTGCGAACCACATACTATCAAGAGGCGCAAAGCGGCCAATGGTATCCGGTTTTTCTCCCCGTTCTTTGCATGGCGGTTCCATTGTATGATTTTCTGAGCGTTACGCTGCTGCGAATAAGTCAGGGCAAAAGCCCGTTCATCGGTGACACTCAGCATTTCTCACACAGGTTAAAAAAGCATGGCCTGACCGACATACAAACCGTCTTGACTTTATACCTCGCCACGCTGTGCACCGGCCTTGGTGCTACTTTTCTCTATCAGGTCGATTTACTTGGTGCCGTCTTGATTTTTATTCAAACATTTATGATATTGGCGATTATCGCCGTTCTCGAAACAACCGCAAAGAATGAGAAAAAACCAGATTAATCCATATTTTCCTAAGAGCAAGGGGCAGGAGTTTCTCGAAAACGTTTTGCTTGTTATCTGTTTTTGTGTAATTGCCCTTCGTGTCACTTACACCGAGGGCCTTGGCATACCGTCGGTCACTCAAACAATCAATATCGGTGACAATATGCACTCCGTGGCAATATCTGCTATGCTTATTTTGTCTTTTGCCATCTGGCTGATATGGAGCTTTTGCAGTGGCAAGTGCTCATATCGTTTCAGTGCGCTGGAGTTCGGCCTGCTTATCTTTGCAATAGCTGCCTGCCTGGCTGGTTCTGTCGCTCCAAACAAACGCGCAGCAGTAACTAATATCGCCACGCTGCTCACACCGCTCTGTATGGCCCTTCTGCTCGTACAAATACTCGACTCGAATGCGAAAATTAAGCTGCTGCTTGTTGTCATTGCTTCCTTGGGTGTTGTCACTGCATACGAATGCTTTCAACAGTTTTTCGCTACCAATAAAATCATGATTGAGCAGTATGAGGCGGCCCCCGAACTGATGCTTGGGCCACTGGGCATACGGCCCGGCTCCTTCAATCACATGCTCTTCGAACATCGGCTTTATTCCAAAGATGTTAGAGGTTTTTTCACAACCGGAAATTCCGCAGGTTCTTTCACCATACTCGCTTTTTCCGCTGCGCTTATTTTGTTTACTGATAAATTCAAAAATCGCAAATCCCTGACCTCACCTTCAATATCCCTTGCCATCGGCCTGCTTGCGCTTGCAGCTATCCTTTTCGGCCTTGTCCTTACCAGGAGTAAAGGTGCTATTGCCTCACTGCTGATTGCCTCTATCGTGTTTGTTATATGGCTTCGCTTCGGTGATTGGCTCAAAGCACACAGAAAAAAAATCTTTATTATTTGTTTGCTGTTGAGTGTAGCTGCCGGTTATATAACCGTCTGGTATGGCATGAAATATGACCGTCTTCCCGGCGGAAATTCTATGCTCGTCAGATGGCAGTACTGGCATGCATCGGCTAAAATGTATGCAGACCATTCTCTAAGTGGCGTCGGGCCCGGAAACTTCAATTATTTCTATCCACATTATAAACCCGCCGCGGCGCCTGAAACCGTTTCAGACCCCCACAATTTTATACTCAGTGTCCTGACTCAGTATGGTCCGCTTGGCCTAGTTGGTTTTTCAGCTTTGATTTTCATACCATTTTGGAGATTATGCTCAAATTCGACAAGCAACCCAGCCAAACCACATCAGTACAACAGCGATATTAAAAAACTGGCAATTATTTGCCCGATTGTCATTTCAATAGTGTTGCTGTCTGTAAGACCAATAGTTTCCCCCGCCGACCTCGGCAGGAATTTGCATGTAATGATTTATTTAGTATTTAGTATTTATGTAGCTCCTGTGATTGCCTTCGCTGTTGGCTTTTGGCTCTTAAAAGTTCCATTGCATAAGTATCGAGTATCGAGTATCGAGCATCGAGTATCGAGCATCACAATCGCCGCTCTTTTCTGTGCCTGCTTAGCGGTACTTTTACACGGCCTTGTTGATTTCGCTATTTTTGAACCGGGTGTATTTACTGCCTTTTGGGCGGTTGTCGCTGCTCTTATCGCGCTGGATTTCAACCGCAAAGCTCGCCAACCTGCAGTTTTTAAATCACCGACTTTTGTGAAAGTTTTAATTGTCCTTTGCGCTCTTTTAATGATTTGGGGATATTTTCATTATGCCTTTTGGCCGGTGGCCAAAGCAGCGATAATTACAAAGCGTGCCTTCAGACAGCGTGAATATCCACATCAGCTTTTGAAAAAAGCTGCCGAAGCCGACCCTCTCGACCCGACCGCTTCGAACCTTAATGGTCGATTCTACTTGCTACATTACAAAAATACAGGTCAAAACCAGCCTGACCTGCTCATAAATGCCGAGGATTGTTTCCAGCAGGCCATCGCTCTAAATCCCGAAGACTATAAAAATTACGAGAAGTTGAGCGAAGTTTATACTTTGCTCGCCCAGGCCTCCAGCCAACACTCTAAAATCGATTGGCTCGAAAAGGCCTTTACCACCGCACAAAACGCCGTCCAGCGTTATCCCGGCTCCGACCGAATACACCTTGACCTGGCCCAAATCGCCGAACAGCTTGGCGATAAAGATTACGCAATTGAGCACTACAAAAAGGCGATTGAGATTGAAGATAGCTACCGTCTCCAGTTTCAGGTTATGTACCCCAACAGAAAAATCTTCAGCCGACTCGGCTGGAAAAAATACCAAACCGCTAAAGAAAAAATAAACCAGCTTAACGAAAATCCAAAACATTAACTTAATATGAGATATGCAACACTCCCTATGATATCTCAGCCATTATCTCATCGGGTATATCGAAGTTCGCATATACGTTTTGCACATCGTCGTGGTCTTCAAGCTCCTCCATCAGCGAAATGATTTTCTTTGCAGTCTCAACATCATCAATGGCTACATCGCTTTGCGGTACCATTGAAATCTCAGCCACCTGAGTTGAAATCTCTTTTTCTTTTAACGTGTCTTTTAATTTATCGTATGCGGCCGGCTCACAGGTAATCTCAAAAACGTCACCAACCGTTTGCATATCATCGGCGCCGGCGGAAATCGCAATCTCCATAAGCTGCTCCTCGCTGGCCTCGGTTGTACTGACAGTGATAAGTCCCTTCTTATTGAACATCCAGTTAACGCAACCGCTTGCCCCCATTGACCCGCCATGCCTTTCGAATATTCTTTTAACCTCCGGTGTCGTCCTGTTACGATTGTCCGTCAGGGCCTCGGCCATAATAGCCACACCGCTCTGCCCGTATCCCTCGTAGAGCACTTCTTCGAAGCTCTCCGCCGCAATCTCTCCCGTGCCTTTTTTAATTGCCTTCTCGATAGTGTCCTTCGGCATATTCGCCGCTTTGGCCTTGTCTATCGCATAACGCAGGGCAAGATTAGTAGACGGGTCACCGCCCCCTGACCTCGCTGCCACTATTATCATTCGAGCCAGCTTGCTCCATACCTTGCCGCGCTTGGCGTCAAGAGCCGCCTTTTTATATTTTATACCAGCCCAGTGCGAATGACCTGACATAAACACTCCAAAACTTTATTGCTTTATAATATCACCTGTAAAGTTTGGTATTATATCGAATCACACCCATCATAAACAACCTTTTTTTAAAATAGGCTTGTCCCGCACCAATTGGATCGCTGCCGCAAATTGGTGCGGGATCCTCTGCTTTTACCTCAACGACCAGTCATACGGGCAGCAGTATAGCCATTCATCGACGAACTGCCTTAAGTCTTCATAGTCAACGTCACCGTCGCTATCAAGGTCGGCATCCAGTTCGCTTCCGGTCTCAAGCCATTCATCTGCGAATCTTGCATAGTCTTCGAATTCAACGATACACAAAGGCCCGCCCGGCCAAAAGCCGCCAAGCAACTCATAATCGCCACCGTAAGAATATGCTGCATCCGGCTGACCTATCGTTCCTTCAAGCTCGTATTGGCTGCCGCTACTTGTCCCGCCGCCACCGTCAATCGTACTCCACGTAAGAATATAATCTCCACCACTTTGGCCAAACACCGCCATACTCGATATCAAGCAAAACGCAAAGAATATAGCGATACGCTTTGGAGTTAATACCTTTAGTTTGGTTCTTCTCATTGTTGCACCTCCTTTGCAGCAAGCATAGCCATAGGACTTACAGTTGAATCCTCTCCAGCAATCATCCAACCCAGTTCCTT
>CAZUTR010000184.1:0-5502 GCA_964623545.1 uncultured Pirellulales bacterium
CAGCGTACTGTTCCACACATGCACTTAATAACACTTTTCATTTTTTTTTGGATTAGGCGCATTCAAAAAACTTGGCTTAAAACTCAGGAAGTTTCCCCTAGTGAATCTAAATTTTACCTCGCGATGAATGCAAGTCAACACAACTTTTTTTTTCTTAAAAAATATCTGATTACCTATCCTGTCCATATTTTCTATTTTGAATTCGGTCGTCCCAAATTTATTGTTCCAATATACGTCTTGCACTCCGAAAACACCACAGCTCTACTACTTGCCTTTCCAAAAGAAGTAAGAGAAACAACCTTATATATGAAAAAAGTCTACCGGCCAAAAACCTGCCAATGTCCTTCATCTCAACAATTTATGCTTCTCCCATTACAAATCCATGATGCAATCCTTTTCTCTTGAACATTAAGGAAAAAACTTATAATACTGTTCTGTACTTACAATGAACAAGCGGTCAGCAAGTTTCGATAAATTGAATAACAGTTCTATCAATTAAGGAGTAAAAAATGAAAGCCAAAAAAACAAACGTTTTAATTATCTCTGTTGTTTTAACTTTTGCTCTAACATGTTCTTTTTTGATTGCCGCCGACAGCGACAAGCCAAAAGAGGCAATTATGCCCTCAAAGGACACAAATGAAGAATTAAGGGTGGGTAAGAATTTCATTTCCACAAAGGTTTACAGCGTCGAAGAAGATCGGAAAATCCTTAAACTTTTCGAAGGTCTGCGGGTAGCGGATGTGACCGATGGCATGGACAAAGCAGGTCTGAAAAATATCGGCCTAATGTCGCCGGAAATCCACCCCCTCTGGAAAGATAAAAAACACTTCAAACATCGCTGTATCGGCATCGCTGTTACTACCAGATATGTCCCAACAAACAAACCACACGCACCGAAAATGCAAATCAAGGAATTCGACGACTGGGTCAGTCACTGGTACAACAACTACTCATCCGAGCCATTCGTTCCACTGATTCGTGAAGGAACAATCCTCGTCATTGATGAAGCGCCTGATGCCGACGTCGGCTCCATCGGCTCTAATAATATAATGGGATGGAAACTCAAAGGTTGTGTCGGAGTAATAACAGATGCAACAGCAAGAGACACTGATGAAATCATAACCGAACAAATACCACTTTACTTCAGGAAGCCAGGCAGAGGCATCCGGCCGGGTAGAAATGAAATCGAATCGGTCAACCGCCCTATAGTCTGTGGCGGAGTTTTGGTCGAGCCCGGTGACGTTATTGTCGCGGACGGTGACGGCGTCATTGTCGTGCCACGGGAAAAGGCAAAAGAAGTCGCGGAGTATGCCAAAGCGATAATTGAGATCGATAAAGGCGGACGTCGAGAATTGTATAAGAAACTCGGTTTAGAACCAGACGATTCTGTTAAATAGCCTTAAAACACTTTAATTAACTGGTTGCCTGAAGTAACTATGCTCCCAACAGCTTTGCCGCAGCGTCACCGTCGGCAGTATCAACCACTACGAGCATCCGGTACTGTCCATCGCAAACCAACGCTGCACCAGCAATGCCACTAATTCCCGCCTCAGCGAGAGCTTTAAGTGCTTCTGCAGCTGCACCTACCTTGTCTTCACCGTCAACGATGAAGCCAGACGCAGGGGTCGACTTAATACCTGCCTCTTTCAGAAATGCCTCAAATGCATCTTCATTCCTTGCGCTGATGTACACTCGGCCGCTATTATCACCAACTGAAAAAGCGGCAAAACATTCAAAATCCACATTTGACAAGCTGCTCTGAGACAAAAATCTCTGTAAGCTTCCAGGCTTATCCTCTATAGCCAAACAATAAACATTTATTTGTTTGATAGCCATTCTCTCGTCCTTTCAAAAATGACTCTATATATCAGAAACTAATTTATACTTAAAAAAACTACTGTCAATACAAAACTGCTCCAAAATAAAAAACATTATCTTCTTAAAAAAGGCTCTGATACAGGACATTAAAACCACAGCCCAGCCAAGCTATCACCTTTTTTAATTTTCCCGTTTAATTTTTCCAGCATTTACGGTATCATCGGAATGTGAAGAGCTATGGATACTATTCTCTACATAATTGGCGGGCCACTGTTTTTAATTTCAATCACCGGCTATATCTTTGTCAAACTCCGTCTGAAGCCTGAAGATTCAGAGCTGGACGAGTATTATTACGAATTCGAAGACCAGCACCCCGCTGTGGCAAGATATAATAAATGGACAAGAATCACTTTTACTGCAACAGTAATATCAACCTTACTGTTATTCATGGCCGCCGTGTTCTGATAATCCATTCACATCAAATAAGAGTATTAGATGGCATTTGCCCGGGTCAAAAACCTGTTATTATGATGGAAAAAATGTGTTCGAAATGTGATTTGAACAGCAGACGCAATCTGCTGATTGGAAGTGCATAAACGCTTACTTATCCTGCGTACCACAAAAGTACAGCAAATGAATAATGACGCGTTGCGGTGTTCGCAACTCAACGCCAAACATCAGCTTTTGCTCGCGGCTGGATAACCTCGAATTCCTTGACTGGCGTAAGCAGCTTTTCCATCTTTGTCGGATTGCTCGAGCGTGCAATCGCTTCATCTCTGTCTACAAAACCCTTGAAATACAAATCTGCAATGCTACTATCCATATTCTGCATACCCATTCTGCGAGAGGTCTCAAGGACATTCGGTATTTCGTATATTCTATTCTCACGAATGCAGTTTCTTACAGCCGAAGTACACAGCAGTATCTCCACAGCCGGTACCATTCCGGGAGTATCTATCCGCCTGAAGAGTGTCTGTGAAATAATAGCCTGTAAGGTATTTGCAAGCATTGTACGAATTTGACCCTGCTGATCCGGAGGATAGATGTCGATAATACGTTCAACGGTCTGAGAGGCATTTACGGTGTGCAGAGTGCTCAAGACAAGATGGCCGGTTTCAGCGGCGGTAATTGTCGCGCTCGTCGTCTCGAGGTCCCGCATTTCACCAACCATAATGATGTCAGGGTCTTGTCTGAGTACGTGCCGTAAGCCGGATGCAAAATCAGTACAATCAGAACCCATTTCACGCTGTTCTATCATACACATCTCGTTTTCGAGTGCATATTCGACCGGGTCCTCCAATGTGATTATGCGTTTCTTCATCTTTTTGTTTATCACATTTATCATCGAAGCCAGAGTAGTACTCTTACCAGAACCTGTATGACCGGTTACAAGAACCACTCCTCTGGGCAATTCGGTCATTTCTTTTACAATCGGCGGCAGATGCAGGTCATCCAATACAGGAATATCATCCGGTATAATCCTGAATGAGATGGCAATCGTGTCTCTTTGATAATGTGCATTGACTCGGAACCGATTACCGGAATCTATTGTCGTCGCAAAATCCAGGTCTCTTCTTTCCTCAAATTCCTCAAATCTTTTCTGCCCGACCATTGAAATAAGCATTTCTTTTACTTCACTACTGGTCAAAACGGGAAAATCCATGCTGATTAATTCCGTATTTTTTCGCAACATCGGCTGCATTCCCACATTGATATGGACGTCACTCGCCCTAGCCTCTACCGCCTTCGCCAATATAGCCTTTATATCCACCATAACAATACCTCCTGCAATATCCCAACCCCATTTGAGATATGCTTAAATACACATTAACGCACCTGAGACATATCTACACCAAAACTAACCGGACTTGAACTGCCAAAACCCCCGGTTCTTAAAAAAGCCACCCGCTAAAAATATAGAAAATAAAAACACAAAAGCCAAATTATAATGATTATTGTTCCCCCTGATTTCCAACATGACGAGATTTTACAAGACCAAAACAAGACCGTCATAAAAGATAAAACTATAAAGACAGTGTGAATTCCGATAAAATGTGCTATTACTACTTCTGCAAAAAATTACGGATAGCTAAGCGATTGGTGTTCGTGAAAGTGCACAGTAGTCCAAGTAGTGATTTTCACTCGGCCTTGAGTTGACGTGTCATTAAATCATCGATTGCCTGCCGCACGCCCTTTTCCTCAAATAGTATCTCGTACACCGCCTGTGTAATCGGCATCTCAACATCATAGCGGAGGGATAACTCAATAACCGATTTGCATGTAGCCACGCCTTCAACAACCGACTCGGTTGCAGCGGTTGCTTGTTCGAGGTTCTGGCCTTTTCCGATTCTTTCACCAAATGAACGATTCCTGCCCTTTGGCGAAATGCAGGTTGTCACCAAATCACCCAAGCCAGCCAGTCCCACAAAGGTCTGGGGTCTGGCCCCACAGGCGATTCCCAGGCGAGTTATCTCAGCAAGTCCCCTGCTCAAAAGAGCGGCCTTGGCATTGTCACCGGCTTTCACGCCATCTATAATTCCTGCGGCAATGGCAATAACATTCTTCATTGCGCCAGCCAACTCAACACCCAAAACATCAGTATTCGTATAGACTCGCAACCAGGGAACATTAAAGGTATATTGAATATCTTCGGCGAGTTTCTTGTTCTCGCACGCAACCGTGGCTGTGGCCGGCAGTTTTCTGGCCAGCTCATCCGAAATTGTTGGCCCGGAAAGAACGGCCGTTTTTAGTTTTAAGTTTTTAGTTTTAAGCTTCTGTTCCAGGACATCTGCAAGTATCTGGGTCGGGCGAAACAATGTGTTATTCTCAATACCCTTGGCAACCGAGACAATCGGAACGTTCTGAGGGGTATAATTTTTCAAACGCTGCCAAACACTACGCATAAACTGACATGGCACGGCCGAGATAATCAAGTCGGCGCCGACCATAATTCGTTCATCATCCGGCTCAAATACAACTGCTTCAGGCAATTTGTAGCCGGGCAGAAACTTTTTGTTCTCTCCGGTTTGCTCTATCTGCTTTAGCTGTGGGGCATCATAACCCCACATCCGCACCGGTATTTTTTTCTCGCAGAGCAGCATAGAAAGGGCAGAAGCCATCGCACCATCACCAATTATGGATATATCCTTGAACATACTTCGTATATCGTATTGCGTATAGCGCAAGTCGTCAATAATAATCGTGATATCAATACTAAAATCGGCACTTTTAACGCTCGTGGAAAAACCAGGAGCCCAATACACACCGCCTGATTGGCCTATAATTGTTAAAGAAGTTTACATAAATTACCGTTAAGACTGATATCAGTGAGTACATAACTTAGAAGTTTTAAATTTAGGGACATAATACCCAATCAATGAAAGGAAAATTCGATGGTAAAGAGAACAATGTTATTTTGCATACTTTTGTTAGGTCTTTGTTATTCAACGGCATCCGGCCTGAATTTCATTGGCCCGCCAAGAGCCGTTCTCGATGGGGGCAAATTCGGAACATATTTCAGCTATTCCAAAAGTAAAGTTGAAATTGATGTATCAGGAGCTGCTTCCCCTCTTGATGGTTCGACAATCGAACAGCCTGACAAAATAGAGATTGACCGCTATGACACCGCCGCAGCCTGGGGCATCCTGGATAATTGGGAAGTCTTTGTTCAATTCGGCGGTCTAA
>CAZUTR010000185.1:0-4314 GCA_964623545.1 uncultured Pirellulales bacterium
ACTGAAGCGAGTTCAGTTGTGAAACATCACTTCGTTCAATAATGTCTATCACAGTTGATTCCAATCGCTTACCCCCATACACTTGGGCATCGTTCAGCATAACTAATGTAGCTGAATTTAATGGATAGAATATCTGTAAACCTGGTGTCTGGAGTCCTAAAACGCCTCGATATTTGACATTTTGATAATAAGTATTGCAGAATACAACAGGTGCGTCACTGAACACAAAGGGATAGTCACTATGGTTTCTGAGAATGTGAAAGTCGAGATCAGAGATAAGCAAGGGGGCCTGTATCGCCTCGGCAATCGAACGAAAAGCGGTTGATTGGGGCGGTTCGGTTACAGACACCTTGCCATCTTCAACTGCCTTTATGAATCTTTCATAGAATTCACTATTCGCGTTGAGCTTTAAATGCTCTTTAAAAAACTCTAGCTCCAAAGCCCCTATTGCGGGTGCCATTTTCTTGATCTCCAGTTCTGTCCGAGTTCGCTGAAAAAGGATTGCGTTTAAGAGCCATGCGAGATGTTGTGGTTCTAATGTAGCTGGATAAGGCTGCCAAGCGAAATCAATAAATTGCTTTAGGGCATTCCTATGGAATGTCTCAAGCTGTGAGAATATCTCTTCGATCTTATTGGAGCCATAGAACCTGCTGTGAGAACATTGTCCTCTGATACTGGCATTTTTTACGATACATCCATTCGCAGTAAAGAGTACATGAATGCGATGGCTTCCTCCTGTGAACATCCTGAAATAGAATTTCGGTACATAGTGCTGATTTGCCATGTTATTGTTCCTAGGCAATAGTCGATACCAGTGCTCTTATGTTATTCATGCTTGGTTCTGCTTGCTCAATCGTATATTTAATTTTTCGATTGTAAATGCCGCATACCCGAGCAAAACTTCACGTCAGTTTGTAGGCGACTTGTTCTTCCAGAATGTCTTTGACGGTTAAAGCAATGATGTTTTTTCTGGGCGGGGGAACGATTTCGTAATTTGTATGTTCCATGTTAAAAAAATGTTTTTTCAACGTTTCACATAATCATTGTAAGTAGTCAAGTCGTTTTTTTGTTATAAAATTTACACATTAACCTGTCGAATTGATGTGAGAAGTCCCTGATATTGTGATACTTATTTAAAATGACAGCCTTAACTTCCAAACGAAGCGATTCATCATTCGGAGCTTGATTGACTTGTTCCAAATTAGCCGGGTCTATTTTTCCTTCGAGAAAGAGAGTGCCTTTTCCATTCGCCTGAATTTTTGCACCAAACAATTCAACCGCCTTCATCGAAGCGCTATGGAGATAACCAAGTGCTTCAACTCTATCTATTTCTATAGGGAACGGATTATTGTTTCTAAATTCAAGTATAACTTTGAAATTTGACTGGTAATTATCACACCAAATTTCTACTGAGCCTTCCTGGCCAGATACGGAAACTTCCACATTCTTTTTTATTCTTTCTGGAGGATACAGCCAAGAAATAATGATTTTAGGCAAATGAGGGACAAACTTGAAGAAGATATCTTTAACCCATCCCATAATTTATTCACCTAAAATACTGATTTTGTACCAATTTGTAAGCAGTTTGTTCTTCCAGAATGTCTTTGACGGTCAAAGCAATTATACCCTTGCCTGTCTTTTTGAAGAATGATTATATTTCTTACCCGTATGAAAATATATAGTATTATACCAAATGAATTTCAGAATTTCAAAGCGATTGAGGGTATTCAGGACTTTTTCAGCCATTTGAATCTGAAGGTGTTTCGGATGCGTTCGGTGAAACGTAGGCCGAGGCGCTGGGTGCTCGTTTTGAAGTCGGCTTGTTCGAGGTCCTCGGTTGTCGGCTTCGGACGCGATTTGCCGAAGAGCGAAAGTATTGCGCCTGCCAAGGAGCCCAGGAACGAATTGGTTTTCGTACGAAATGCCATTTCTTTACGACCTATCTTTGTACTGCGATTTTCAAGTTGGCCAGGAGTTGTTCGCCGGTGCGGCTTTCGAATTCAGTTTTTTCGAATAGCTGGTGTCGAGCGAGGATTTCACAGTTCGAATCGTAATATCTTGTTACCGCTTCAGAGCTGGCTTCTGTGAAACCAGCGGTTTTATAATCGATGTCCAACAGCCAGCTACTTACTTCGTCATCGTACTCAGCGGGATAAATCAGGGCTACGATGAATTTATCAACATTGAGTTTTGCCAGATGCACTTTGGCTCGGCAGGGCGGGGCGGTTCGTATAGCTAGGTCAGTGAGTCGTTTGAAATCTGCTCTTGCTGTGGATTCATCTGCTGAGTAGAAAAACAATCCTGCTTCGAGCTGGAATATTTCGTTTCTTACGCCTTTTATTTCGAGCCGGCCATCAGGGTATGCTCGGTGGATTTTATAGACCTTGCAGTTTTTGTATCTTTCGCTTTCCAAGAGCTCGGCGACTTCCTGGGCGGTGAAGCCGACGCCTGTATGAGCGCCGAAGTCGAAGATGTACAGGCCAACGTATTTACCGGGTTGTTGTAATTCAGGTAAATTCATAATTATATTTTAACCACGGATTACACAGATTGCACGGAAATTTTTGGACACTTGTATGTGTTAGCGATGTGTGTATAATGCGTGTGTAACCTGTAGGCATTTGAGGTTTTATTGAGGACAGACGGACGATGGCTAAGACAACGAGCAAACGAAATATGGGTAAAGGCGGCAAATCACTATCGACGCGGGCGGTTCATGCCGGTGAGCCGAGGAATAAATACGCAGATTCATTAACGACGCCTATTATCCAGACATCTACATTCACATTCAAAAACAGCAAGGCAATCGAAGATTATACGAAGAAGGGCAAAGAGCATTTCGAGTACGGCAGATACGGTAATCCTACGGCGAAGATAGCAGAGGCCCGGCTTGCAGACCTCGAAGGAGCGGAAGACTGTGTAGTTTTCTCGTCCGGAATGAGCGCAATAACAACGACCATTCTTTCGCTGGTGCAGTCGGGCGACCATATTGTTATTACCGACGACAGCTATAAAAAGACATTAGAGTTCTGCAGGTCTTATCTAAAACAGTTCGCGATTGAGTGTACTATTGTTCCGTTCGGTGATTATACAGTTCTTGAAAAAGCGATAAAGAAGAATACGCGTTTTATACTTTCCGAGTCGCCGACCAATCCGTATTTGAATATCTTCGACCTTGCCAAAATCAAAAAGATAGCGGACAGACATAAAGTAATGACGCTTATAGACAGTACCTTTGCCACACCTTACAACCAAAGGCCGATAGAGTTCGGGATGGATGTGGTTCTGCAGAGCTGTACGAAATATCTTGCCGGCCATAATGACATTTTGGCAGGCGCCATGCTCGGCAGAAAAGAGCTGGTAGAAAAGGTCCGTGATTTGCATAAGTCTATGGGTGGTACAATCGACCCACATTGTTGTTATCTTCTGCTGCGGGGACTGAAGACATTTGCATTGCGGGTGCAAAGGCAGAATGAGACTGCTCTGAAGGTTGCAGAGTATCTCGAAGGCCACCCGCGAATCAAGAAGGTGTATTATCCATTTCTTGAAAGCCATCCTCATTATAAGGTGGCGAGGCAGCAGATGGCTGGCGGTGGGGGAGTAGTCAGCTTTGATATAAAGGGCAACCTGAAGACTGCGGAAAGATTCCTTGATGCCCTGAAGCTGTGCCATATCGGGCCGAGCCTTGGTGGTGTTGAGACTCTGATAACACACCCGGCGCTGGTGAGCTACTACGATTATACCCGCAAGGCACGCTATGCGCTGGGAATTACAGATACGCTTTTCCGGCTTGCGGTTGGAATCGAGGATGTTGAGGATATAATTGAGGACCTTGAAAGAGGCCTGAAACAGTCAAAGTGAATTTAGAATTTCCAGCAAAATGAACTCGTTATAGCAATCTTCACCTTTCGACTATCTGAGATTGCCACATCGTCCGCCTTTGGCGGACTCCTCGCAATGACGAGACTATACACCTGGTTTTGTTGGACGCAGTTAGATTTTTTATTTTACCTTCAGCCGGGCGAATTTTCTTTTTCCGACCTGGATGGTCATACCATCTTTTGGGGTGATTTGAGCGTTTGGGTCGGTGACTTTATTTCCATCAATAGAAACGGCATCCTGAGCGCACATTCTTTTTGCTTCGCCGCCGGTCGAGACAAGTTTGCAGAAAGTGAGCAGCTGTTTTAGCGAGACGGGCTCGGCTGAGGTTTGAAATTCCGGTATTTCGTCGGGCAGTTGGCTCTGAGCGAAGACCTTGTCGAACTGAGCGGCTGCTGATTGTGCGGCGGTGTCATCGTAGAACTGAGTGACTAT
>CAZUTR010000185.1:4324-5499 GCA_964623545.1 uncultured Pirellulales bacterium
GGGATGAGTTTTTTCGGCGTTTACAAGCTCAGTAATTTTTTCGGTCGGCAGGTCGGTTAAGAGAGTGAAATAATTTTCCATCATTTCATCGGAGATACTCATAACCTTGCCGAACATATCATTGGGGTCGTCGGTTACGGCGATGTAATTGCCTTTTGATTTGCTCATTTTTTCCGTACCGTCGAGGCCGACGAGGATTGGCATTGTGATAACGACCTGAGGTTTCTGGTCGTAGGCCTTTTGCATATCCCGGCCTATCAGGTTGTTGAAGGTCTGGTCGGTGCCGCCCAGCTCGACGTCACTTTTTACAACTACCGAATCGTATCCCTGCATAAGGGGATATAAAAATTCGTGCATATAAACATCGATGTCTTTTTGCAGGCGGAGCTTGAAGCTGTCCCGCTGGAGCATTTGAGCGACGGTTTTTTTAGAAACCATTTGTATGACATCCATCAGATTCATCTTGTTGAGCCATTCACTGTTGTATCTGATTTCGAGTTTTTGTTTTGAGGTGTCGAGGATTTTTCCGGCTTGTTCGAAGTAGGTCTTTGCGTTTTTTTCTATTTGTTCGGGTGTGAGCATTGGCCGTGTAGTGTCCTGTCCTGATGGGTCACCGATTCTGGCGGTGTAGTCTCCGATGATGAGGACTGCCTTGTGGCCGAGGTCCTGGAACTGGCGCATTTTGCGCAGGACGACGGTGTGGCCGAGATGGATGTCGGGGCTGGTTGGGTCCAGGCCTAGCTTTATGCGGAGCTGACGGTTATTTTTGGCAGCGGCGGTGAGCTTATCAGCTAATTCGGCCTCGGTGAATATTTCGACCGTACCGCGCTTTAAAAGTTCAATCTGTTGTTTTATATCTGCTTTCATCTGAGATGAGATTATAAGGAATCTATCGGCGAATGACAACAAAAAGAGCGAAAGAGTATTTGGCGGTTGTTTAGCTATGAGCAGTATTCATTTTTTTGTTTTTTGATGTGTGATTTAACGGCAACTATATAGAGTATGATGGCAGGGATGAATGCGAGGGTGCATAATAAGTAAACTTCTCTTGTCATAGATATAGCTGCGAAGGGATTTATATTTAACGGCCAGAAGGGGCGAATATCGCTCCAGCAGATACTATCGATGAGTAAGTGGAACCAGACACCGAGTATGCCGTAGAGATTCATTTTGCT
>CAZUTR010000186.1:0-5497 GCA_964623545.1 uncultured Pirellulales bacterium
GATTCTTGTTCGGATTGAGACCAGCCCGGAAGATATCGGCGGGATGGATGCGGCTGAAGGTATCCTGACGGCACGAGGCGGTATGACTTCTCACGCGGCGGTTGTTGCGCGCGGTATGGGTAAATGCTGCGTGGCAGGCATCGGTGAGCTTGATATTAATTATAAAACCAAAAAAATGAACGTTGACGGCTCAGTATTTAAAGAAGGTGACTGGATTAGTCTCGACGGTTCGAGCGGAGAGGTTATGAAGGGACAATTGGCGACTGTCGAGCCGACGATGAGCGGTGACTTCGGAAAGTTTATGAAGATTTGCGATAAGATTCGCCGACTCGGAGTTCGAACAAATGCCGATACGCCGGGCGATTCGAAGCGGGCGAGGGCCTTTGGTGCTGAGGGTATCGGGCTTTGCCGAACGGAGCATATGTTCTTCGAAGGTGAGCGTATCTGGCCTGTTCGCCAGATGATTTTAGCCGCCGACGACTATGCGGATATGCTCAAGCTGTTGGAAAAAGCGGAGAGCCAGAAAGATAAAGTGGAAATTGAAAAGAAATATGCCACTGCCAAGAAACAATTCGAAGGCGCATTGAAGAAACTATTGCCGTATCAGCGGAGCGACTTTGAGAGTATATTTAGAGTAATGGCCGGACTTCCGGTAATCGTTCGCTTGTTGGATCCGCCGCTTCACGAATTTTTGCCGCAGGATGCCGAGTCACAAAAGGAGATGGCCAGGCGGCTTGGAGTTAAGATTGAAGTTGTAAAGCATAAGGTCGAGCAGCTACATGAGTTTAACCCGATGCTTGGGCATCGCGGCTGTCGGTTGGCGATATCGTATCCGGCGATTTACCGGATGCAGGTGCGGGCTATGATTGAGGCTGTACTGAAGATCAAGAAATGCGGAAAGGAAGTACTGCCAGAGATCATGATTCCAGTTGTGGGGTCGTCTTCAGAGTTGAAGTACATCAAGAAAGAGATTTGTGAGGAGGTTGAGGCAGTATTCTCGGAACGAGATGACCGTGTTCATTATCTGATCGGTACTATGATTGAGATACCAAGGGCTGCTCTTACTGCGGATGAGATTGCGAGCGAGGCAGATTTCTTTAGCTTCGGGACGAACGACCTGACACAGATGACGATGGGATTTTCGCGTGATGACGCGGGTAAGTTCTTGGGCGAATATGTCAGAAAGGGTATTTACGCAATTGACCCATTCCAAAGTATTGATCAGACAGGCGTCGGCAAGCTGGTTGAAATGGCAACTATACTTGGCAGGAAGGCGAGGAAAAAACTAGAGGTGGGCATCTGCGGTGAGCATGCTGGTGAGGCGAAGAGTATCGATTTCTGTCATCGAGTAGGGATGGATTATGTGTCTTGCTCGCCGTTTAGAGTGCCGATTGCAAAACTTGCAGCCGCACAAGCGGCGGCAAGGAAGAAATCGTGATTGTTTGGGACAGTGGGATTCAGTCTATTTGGACTTGCTGTTTTAGTGTTTGAAGGAATGAAAGTCTTGTTTAGTGATCAGAAGTTATACGAGGTTTGATCGCTTCACCGGAATACTCGAGGTAATTGTCAGATGTGTGTAGATGTTTTTGAGAAAATGCTTGTCCGGTTCTTGGAAGATCAGGAACGGACGGAAGGCCACCAGTATTTTGGCCAGTTTGGTCGTACGCGCAAGATAGAGGAGCGGAGATCTTATCAAAAGGACGAAGAGCCTCTTGTCGTGAAGCCACAGTTCTTTATGACATACAATGCTGTCCAAATTCTGTTGTCATTGCGGAATATACTGGACGAGTATGACCCTCGCAAGCAGTCAAAACTGAAGGAATATGTCGAGGTTCTGCAGAAGCATTCTGAAGAAATCAAAGTTTCCACGCAGGACGCGGGAGAGTTTGCGGAGCGATTATTGCTTAAGCATGACGGTCAGATTGTGATGCAAGACGACTTGTATCACAAGGGCAATAAATTCATTTCGCATCGCCACACGATTGGTGCAGCGATAATACTCATGTTGCTAAATCGCCAACCGAAGCTGCTTACGAGGATCGTTAAGAGGCTTTTAGATGATAACATACAGAGAGCAGACGGGGGATGGCCTATTGCAGACAGCATTTGGGACAAGGCAGACTTCTTGTGTTCAAGCCATGCTGCTTATCTCCTACATTTGGCTCAGGGTAAAGAACAGTTCAAAGACATGGGGCGAAAGTTGAGAAAGAAGCTTGATGCAACATTAGCCTATCTTTTGCTTAAGAACTTTGAGAATGACGGGTACTGGATCTATTTGAATGAAGCGGACAAAGTTCCGATCACCGCACGAACGTTTCCTGAACTGTTCCATATTCTAATGGCGTATGGCTATGATATGGCATACGCTATTCCAGAAAAATTGCTCGAGCACTATCCTGTGCCTGTGGATGCAGCCGAGCAATTTAACGGTATTGAAAACACCAGCCAACTAGAAGTGAGACTTGGAGCTGTGTTCAGGTTGGCTGGGGAGATTAATCCAAACCCATTTCTGGACATGTATCTTAGGGTCAGAAAAGAGGTGTTAGGAAACTATTCGAATGAGTTGTACTATTCCACTTACGAATTGTGCTGCCTTCTTTCAATGATTTTGGACCAATTCGAATTTCCGCTTGAGGAAAAGGTAGGGATGGCTATAGATGCTACGGAGCATCTATTGAGCGAGATTCCTTTCTTCGGCAAGATGTATACTCTTTCAAAGGAGACACGCAAAAGGTTAAAGGAACAGGGGCTTCTTGATTGAGGCTATGGAGTATGTTGCTTGTCGGATGAGGAGGTGTGATGAGTCGAGCAAGATTGATTCTTGTCACAGAGTGGGGGGGTTATCTTCTGCTCGCTGCTCGTGACACCGATTAGGCGAATTGCACAGCGCAGGCGGCGATTAGAAATATGTCGTGGGAATCGTAGGTGGCGCCGACGGTATGGTTTTCTGTGAAGACGAAGGTGCATCGGGTAGAACCAGGGTATATTTTTTCGTTGGAATCCAGGAATGTGCAGCCCGAGTGGACCATTGGATGAAGGAGTGTGCCGGAGATCTTCAATTCCCCCGGCGAATTTGATTGTCAGATCAAGCCCTATCTACTAAAGATTTTAATGCTCATGATGTTGATAGAGCACATTTGTTGATCTGGATTGCTATAAGTCCTGTTTACCACGCGCATACGAAGCCCCGTTCTCATTCTTCGGAGGTGTGTTCATAGTCAATATTTTATTGCAGTCGGCCATGGCGACAGTGTCCTTCGGGGGCAACCGGCGCTCGTTTTTCATTCTCTTCATGTAGTTGTCTATTGCGTATTGTGCGGCAAACAAGCAGGCTGTACTGTATATGACAATCGACGCACCAGCGTCTTCTAACTCCTGCGCAGTCCAGTTTGGACTCTTCCCTCCATTGAGTTGACTAACCATAATGGGGCAGTTGACTTGCTCCCTTAATCTCTGAACCAGCTCTAAGTCACCAACAGCCTCAATCATTATCCCATCTGCGCCCGCGTCCGCATAACAAACGGCTCTACGAATTCCTTCGGCAGGATCCTGCTCATCAGTTCGCGCGATAATGAATATGTGCTCCGATGTATTTTCCCGGACATGCTTTAACTTGTCTGAATATTCCTTGATGGAAAGCAATTGCTTGCCCTCAGTGTGACCACATCTGCGCGGCCGTCTTTGATCCTCAAGCATTACCGCAGAAATCCCATCACGTTCTAGGCAGCGGACAGTATGGGCCGCCACTACCTTATCTCCAAAACCATCATCAACATCAGTCAATATATGGATGTTTGGAAGAAGGTGTCGGATACGTCGGGAGAATTCCACGCTGTCCCGCCAAGTAATAAAGCCAATGTCCGGGAGACCGTAGGTACTCGCCGCAAGACTGTAGCCGCTACAGAAGATGCCGTCGAAGTAGTGCGATGCAAGAAGTGCAGAAAAGGCATCATAGATTCCGACCATCTGAAGTATTCCATTGGACTTGACCCGCTCGCGGAAAGCGATTCCGGCCTTTTTCATGCGTAGTTCTCCTTTCACCTACTTGCCTAATACCGATCAAGGCGTTTCAGAATATCAGAGGCGTTGATTTCGAGAGCCCCGCAGATCCTAAGCAAAACCTCCACAGTGGGGCTCTTTACATCCCTCTCAAGGAGGCTGACATACGTGCGGTGGATGCCAGCTCTTTCTGCTAATTGCTCTTGACTCAAGCCTGCTTGCTTTCGGGCTTTTCGTAATTCTTTTCCGATCATGAGGGCTCTAATGTATCTTGGAACGAACGCGCCTGCCACAGACTATAGTCTACACAGGCCGCCAGAATCAAAAATGTCAGGTACACTTCCGGATGTGAAGTCCTTGTCTCTGTGAGAAAAAAGGGCATGGCTCGGCCACGGGGGTGGCGGGGCTAAACGTCGAGCCAGACAGAGATGGCCAGGCGGCTGAAGGTAAAAGTCGATGAGGTCAAGAAAAAGGTCGAGCAGCTTCACGAGTTCAACCCGATGCTGGGCCATCGCGGCTGTCGCCTGGCGATATCGTATCCAGCTATTTATCGTATGCAGACAAGGGCGATTATCGAGGCGGCGTTGAACGTCAGGAAAAAAGGCGCTGTTGTCAAGCCGGAGATTATGATACCGCTGGTTGGTGCGGTTGAGGAATTGAAGCAGATTAAGCAGCAGGTCATAGAAGAAATCCAGGAGGTCTTCAAAGAGAAGAGGTCCAAAATCCCGTATATGATTGGCACAATGATTGAGGTGCCGAGGGCGGTGTTGACGGCCGATGAGATTGCAACAGAGGCGGAATTCTTCAGCTTCGGCACAAACGACCTGACGCAGATGACGATGGGCTTTTCGCGGGACGATGCCGGCAAGTTCCTCGGCGAATATGTCAATAAGGGTATTTACGCAGCGGACCCGTTCCAGAAACTCGACCAGACCGGCGTCGGTAAACTTGTCGAGATGGGAACAAAGCTCGGCAGAAAAACAAGAAAGAACTTGAAGGTCGGTATTTGCGGCGAGCACGGAGGTGAGCCGAGCAGTATTGATTTCTGTCACCGTGTCGGGATGAATTATGTTTCCTGCTCGCCTTTCAGGGTGCCGATTGCAAGATTAGCGGCGGCGCAAGCAGCGGTTCACCCCGTGAGATAGCAGACGACGCATCTCACGGGGTAAAATCCAGTTGAGATAGAATGGGAAAATATCATTATGTGTATGTCCTAAGGTCGCAGAAGGATGGCAAGCTCTATGTGGGATACACGAAGAACGTACAGAAGCGTCTAGAAGAGCATAATAGCGGACAGGTTCGGTCAACAAAGGAGCGACAGCCTATGGAACTAATTTACTGGGAGGCTTGTATAAATCAACAAGATGCAACAAGAAGAGAGAAGTATCTCAAGACCACCTGGGGTAAGAGATACATAAAGGGACGAGTGAGGAATTATCTCACAGGGTGAAGTTCCGGTGAGTAGTAATTTGTTAATTGGTGAGTGTGAGTATTGGGG
>CAZUTR010000187.1:0-5496 GCA_964623545.1 uncultured Pirellulales bacterium
CGGGGTGGGTGATTGATGAAATTATAAAAGCGCTGAGGGAAAAAGGCGTTACGAAAATCAAGGACATTATCGTCGATACAAGTATCTTTGACGACGAACGTGTTCATCCGAGCTGGGACGCCAAGGATTTGAACCGGTGGTATGCATGCGAGGTCAGCGGGCTAAATTATAACGGCAATTGTATCGAGGTTACGGCGGTTAGCGGGCAGGGGGGTGTTCAATTGTCCATTGAGCCGGTGACGAGTTATGTTAAGATTGTAAATAAGTGTAAAGCAGCATCGAAACTACCGAATACCGTTTGGTGCTCACGTCCGGCAGGGACGAACAAAATAACGGTGAGGGGTAAATGCTACAAAGAATGTCAGCCGATACGTGTCACGATTGACAGGCCGGCCGGATTCTTCGCCTTTCTATTGGCTGAGCAGTTGGCAAAAGAGGGAGTAAATACAGAGGGACATTTTATCGAAAAGCAAATTGAGCCGGGCAAAAAAATAAAATTTATAAAAGAATTCAGGACGAAACTTTCAGATGTTCTAAAGAAATGTAACAAGGTCAGTTTGCAGCTGGCGGCGGAGTCACTTCTTAAAACGATTGCGGCATATTCAAATGATAAAAAGAATGGAAGCTGGGCTGGTGGCAGGCGAGTAGTCGGCAGCTATCTGTCCAGTCTCGGTGTCAAAGAAGAAGAATTTTTCGTCGATGATGCCAGCGGGCTGAGCAGGGAAAATCAATTAAGCGCATATGCAATAACAAAAGTTCTGCTGGATATTTACAAGAGCGGAAAATGGGAGTACTACAAAGAGTCGTTAGCAGTAGGGGGGATAGACGGGACTATAGGCAAATACTTTAAGGAAGAAAAATATAAGGGTAAAATCTTCGGCAAAACGGGTTATATTAACCACGTTAAGTCGTTTTCGGGAGTGTGCAGTACAGATGAAGGTGACTATATATTTGCCATCATAGCGAATAATGCCAACGGCAAAAGCAGGGATGCAATAAATGATATTGCGAAGACAATCTTCGGTAGTGAATAGTCGTTAGTGAATAGTATTTAGTTATGGAACGGGAGTAGATTGATGAGTGAAGAAAGTGGTGAATTTATTCTGGCTTATTGTGGTTTGGTTTGTTCGCAGTGCGGGATGTATAAAAAGCAGAGGTGCGGCGGTTGTTTCAGCGACAAGCCGATGGCGATGGGCTGCAAGGTAAAACCATGTGCACAAGAGGCGGGATACGGTACTTGTGCTGAATGTAAGGAATTCGAGAACCTGAGAGAGTGTAAAAAGCTGAACAATTTTATCTCGAAGATATTTGCGTTTATTTTTCGCTCAAATAGAATTGGTAATCTTGAACGCATTAGAGAAGTTGGTGTTGAGAAGTTCGAAGAGGAAGTTCTTCAGAAGGTTAGAAAATGAGCAGTAAATTCAAATCGAAAAAGAAGTGGCGGGAGAAGCTGGAGAATCCGCCGGAAGGGCTGCCCAAGGTGGTTAAAGGGCCTGCGAAGTGGGAGAAGAGGTTCGGCGGCAGAAGGGTGCTTGTTCCGACGCCGCTGCTGGTAGATGAGCTTATACGAAAAGTCCCGAAGAAAAAACTTATTACTGTAACACAAATTCGAGAAACCCTCGCGAAAAAATTCGAGGCTGATTCCACATGTCCTTTAACGACGGGGATATTTGTTCGGATTGCGGCTGAGACAGCGGAGGAAGATTTGAGAGGAGGCAGAAAGCGAATAACACCTTACTGGCGGGTAATTAAGGCGGACGGCAGCTTGAATCCGAAGCTGCCCGGCGGAGTAAGAGCACAAGCGGCACATCTAAAAGCTGAGGGACACAAGATAACGCCGGCCAAAGGCAAGGGAGCCCCAAAGGTTAAAGACTTCGAGAAAGTATTAGTGTGATATATCAGGATTTATGTTCTGGAAATCACTACCATTCCACCAGCTCTCCGAGCAGTTCTTCGACCAGGTCCTTCATAGTCATGATGCCGAGAGGTTTTTCCATGGCCAGGTGCGAGGTCCTGGTTATTAGGACGATTTTCTGATTTTCAGTCCGCATTATGTTTAATGCATCCAGGACCGTTACTTCGGCTGAAAGTTTTTTGATGGGCTTAACAAACTGGTGCAGGTCGGTGAAGTTCTGCTCGGAGTGCAGGCAGTCGTAGATGTTTATGAAGCCGACGATATTTGTGGTACGAGCCTGGTAAACGGGTAAACGGGCAAAAACAGATTTTCTTAATTTTTTCAGCAAATCCTGTCTGTCTGAGTTTATATCAACCATCTGAACACGGCTAACAGGAGTCATCACTGTCCTTATGCGGATATTCGGGATACTAACAAGACGGTTGATGATGTCGGTCTGAGTGGGGCTTAGAAAACCTTCTTCTTTGGTGTCGTGTATAATTGCCTCAATGTATCGTCGCTGCGCAGCGGCTACGGTGGGGCGCTGCAGGACGGAAGAGTGAATCGATTGAGCGACAAAGTGGGAGAGCTTCTTGAGGACGGGAACAATCCCACACCAGGTGAAAAATTTGTGGAATATGAAGATGACCAGAGCGACATTGGGCATAAGTTTGTCGGCGCTATAAAAGAATACATTTTTGGGGATTAGTTCCGAAAAGACGAAAAAAATCGGTGTGGCTACAAGAGTTACGAGTAATTCACTGGCCTGCTCGTTCTGTAGTCTGTTTAAGAAAAAATATGTAAGGAAACTCGTGCCGAAGTAGTAGGTGAGGTTCGTGCCGATTAACATTGATTGAAGCGTTGCCTGCCCATCGCGTAAAGCTTTGCTAAGTAGGACATAGGAGAAAATTTTCTTTTCGACTCCCAGCCGAAGTCGAAGTCGGCTGAGCTGGTACATTCCAGTCTCGGCACCGGCGAAAAGCCCAGCAAGGGCGACAAATAACACAAATACGAATATTAAGATAAAGCTATTTATCATTTGTCGGTATCGGCTCAAGAGTCAAAATAAGAGTTTTTATTCTGTGCTTTCGCACCTGTTCCACGGTAAACTTTAAGTTCTTCAGGTGAGCAACATCACCAGCTTTGGGGATTTTTCCGAGCAGGGCGGTTACGAGGCCAGCAACGGTAGAAATGCTCATCTCCGACGGCTCAATTCCGAAGACATCAGCCCAGTCGTGAATAGAAAGGTCGCCAGCCAGCCGATATTCAAAAGGGCCTAACTGCTCGATTGGTTCAGTTCGGTCGGTGGATTCCATCGGACCGAGCAGCTCTTCGGCGATATCTTCGAGACAAATAGAACCTGCGATTCCACCATATTCATCTACAACTATCGCGATGTCCGTATGAGTCTGGCGGAAAAACTCCAGCAGAGACTCAACGGTCTTTTGCTCTGGAACAAAATTGACCTGGCGAACGAGTCTTTCCAGCGGTTCCTGTGGTTGAAGCATTATTTGCCTGAGATATACCAGACCTATTATGTTATCCTTCTTGCGGACGTAGACGGGCAATTTGGTCAGGTCGTTTTTCATCATTACTTTGCGAGCCTTTTCGACAGAGTCGGTGACTGCGCAGGCAATCATATCGACCCGCGGCTGGAGACAGTGACGAACCTTCAGGAAACCAAGCTCTACGATTTCGCCGAGAAGTTTATTTTCATCGGCGGTAATCAGTCCGCGTCTTCGCACCTGGTCGATTAGCAATTTGAATTCCATTGTGGTTATCGGTTTGGGGTGCTCCGGACGGCCCAGAAGTAAACGAAGGACCGGCTCAATTATCAGAAACCTGAGAACAAATTGCAGAGGTGCAAAGACCTTCATAAGTACAACAAGCGGCAGGGTGGTGGCGACACTAAGGGAGGTTGAATTTATATAGGCCAACGATTTCGGCAATATTTCGCCGAGGAGCACGAGCAAAGTAAATGAAATAAAGGCGGTGATTACCGCGGCAGTTACGCCAAGCTGCTGAGAAACCTTGACTGTAAGTACGCTTGTAATGGCAAAAAACAGGACGTTGACCGTCATATTACCGAATAAAAGGCAGCTTAAGAGCCTGCTGGGTTCGGCGAGCAAAGAAGCTGTGAGGTTCTGGAGTCTGTGTCTGGATTTACGCAACTGCTCAACCTGTCTTCGAGAGAGATTAAAAAGTGCGGTCTCGGAGCCCGAGAAAAAAGCTGAGCCGGCGAGCAGCAGAACCATCAAGACAACAGAACCAATGTTTTGGTACACCTGAGCCACGGTCAGTTATCACCTTACTGTGGTTAAAGAAGACCAAAATACCCTAATCAAACCATGGGCTGCGAAATTCACAACTGCCTTTTTATTATACTATGGTTCTATGCCTTTGTCTTTATGCTGTTGGTTTTTTGGCAGGATTATTCTAAAAGAGCTTCCTGTGTTTGGTTCTGATTCGACTGAGATGGAACCGCCGTGGGCATCTATAATCTGTTTGCAAAAGGCAAGGCCCAGGCCGGCGCCAGAATTCTGCGAGGCCGTGTTTTGTTCTGTTTTAGTTGAGTAAAAAAGCTCGAAGATGTTTTTCAGGTCCACCTTATCGATTCCGCAGCCGGTGTCACTAAACAGGACTTGAAACTCATCATTATTCTCTACGGCTTTGATGGTTAGTGAACCTCCTCTAGGCAGCATTGCATCACGGGCGTTGAGAATGAGATTCATCAGAACCTGTTGGAACTGAACGGGAACGGCCCGGATTGCCATATCCTCAGGAACCTTGATATTGACGGTTATGCCGTCCTTTGAAAAATCCCGGCACAAACACTCAAATACCTGCTCAATCAAATTTTTTAACCTTATGTTTTGCCTGTCCTGCGTCTCGCCGTTTGTTACTCTGAGCATACTTTCCATAATCTTTGATGCCTGGGTGCAGTTGCGGACGGTTTTCTCAAGTGCCTTTTGAGTCAGCGACTTATCATCGGGATTATTAAGAGCGAGAGAGGCATAGTTCGAGATGGGTGTAAGTAAATTATTGATTTCGTGGGCAATCATAGAGGTTATAGTGCCAATGTTGGCAAGGGCCTGAAGCCGACTGAGACGGGATTTGAGCGTTTCGTTTTCCTTTTGCTGGTTTAAAATACTTTTGTGCAAAGCACGGCGTTTTTCGATAATACTTGTCAACTGTATGTTCTCGCTATAAAATTAGGAAAAACAATGAATTTAATCAGCTTACAGGTATCTATATCGACTTTTGATGCGTTTTTTCTTGAACGAAGACAAGCGATATAAACAATACGAAAAATGAATGAGCAGATGATATTAGAGGAGCTTTTGGGTATACTGGAGGCCAACGGTGTTGTAATCCGCAATGAGCCGATGGGCGGAAGCGATGGGGGGCTTTGCTCTATAAAAGGTGAGCAAATATTCTTCGTGGATACGCAGGGGTCATCGGCGGAGGTCGCGGCGCTTTGTGCGGAGGCATTATGCACGGTGACAGATATTGAGACGGTCTATATCAAACCGGAAGTGCGGCAATTTATAGAAAATCACGTTAGAACGAAGTAGGAGCAGTTTCTTATGGGTAAGAAGAAA
>CAZUTR010000188.1:0-5492 GCA_964623545.1 uncultured Pirellulales bacterium
GGGTATGATTACGAGAAATTTCTCAGAAAGGCCGCTCAGTACAAGTATATTGCTTATAGCCTGAAGACCCTTGTTGAAGCGATGAATAGTATTTTGGAAATAGAGAGAGACCGGCTGTACTGCATTTTGGTTTTGCCGCCACGCGGTGTTGCAGTGGAAAGAGCTGAGCTTCCTGATTTGCCGGCTACGAAAGCGATGGTTATGGCCGATGCCAAGAGAACGCTTAGAGTCCAACCATATAATCGCTGGCTCGAAGATAGCTTGAAAACCGATACAGTTGTTTTCGGCAGGAAGGTTATGCGTATAACTGTGGAGAAGTAGATTTTGTCGACGGAGACATTTATTTGTGGAGTTATTATGAGAGTTAAATCTGACTTTGTTTATAGATTAGTTTTTGTGTTTTTGTCCTGTGTTGTTGTCAGCTCACTTTGCCTGGCGGTTAGCAGTAAGGTTACTCGTCATAGCAGCGGTGCGGATTTACTGAAAGGCGAGACCGAGGATGTTGTGGTCGGCTCCCGAGGCACGCTCCAGCTTGGTCGAGCGGCTGAGGTGCTGGTTGAGGAGTTTAAGGAGGTCTGGTCGATAAACAGCATCGTAGTAAGCGGTGGGACGATTTTTCTTGGCACGAGTCCTAACGGCGGTGTTTACAAGTATAGTCTTGGTAAACTGACCGAGGTATATTCGGGGGGACCCCCAAACGCAAAAAAGGGCGTTTGGGGAACCCCGGCCAAACTGGAAGAAGAGCAGGATGCTGAGCAGAGCGATGAAGCTACAAGGGAAGGAGCTGGTGAGGATGCAAATACAGAGGATGCAAATACAGAGGATGCAAATACAGTGGAGGCGGAGGAATATCTGGTAAACGAGCATATTTTTGCTATGGCAACTGATGTTTCCGGCCGGCTTTTGATTGGAATAAGCGGTGACAGGTGCTCGTTGTTACGCCTCGAAAAGGATGAGTTGAAAATGATATTTCAGCCGGAGCCGAACGATGCAAAGTATATTTTTGCGATGACTCTCGATGAAGTGGGGAATATTTATTTGGGAACTGGGCCGGAAGGAAGGGTTTACAAGCTCGACTCTTTTGGGAAAGACCCGAAGCTGATTTACGATAGTACCGACAAGAATATACTTTCGCTGGCGGCCGGGCAGGATGGCTTTATTTATGCCGGTAGTGATACCCGGGGCCTTATATATAAAATAGACCCGCGCACTGAAAAAGCAACGGTCCTGTACGACAGCGACCAGGAGGAGATTACAGCACTTTTGGCCGGAGTCGATGAGTTGGGTTTCAATTTATACGCAGCAGCTACATCTGCAGGTGTTGTTCGGGCCGAGCGTAAGTTTGCAAAGCAGGTACCGTCAGCCGGTCGGCCGGAGGCTGCGACCCAGCAGGGCAATGGTTCAGGCAAAGGCGGTCTTAGCTTGAATATTGCAAATACAAAGAAAGAAACTGATGATAAACCATCGGAGGGAAAGAAACCTCCACATAAACCTGCTAAGCCGACTAAGGCCAGTTTTGTTTATCAGGTAAATGAGAAAGGTTTTGTCACTGACATATTCAGTGAGTTAGCGGTATTCTTATGTTTGGCCGAGCAGGGGGACAAACTGCTTGTCGGAACAGGAAACAGTGGCCAGCTTTTCACTGTTGAGCCCGCATTGGAGGAGGAAGCAGTAATTTATGAGGATGAGCAGGCTTCTCAGATAACCGCTGTTTTTGTTGCTGGTGAGGATGTGTATTTGGGAACAGCGAATCCGGCGAAGCTGATTAAGTTGTCTAAGAAGTATGCCTCGGAAGGCAGCTATACCTCAGAACTTGTGGATGCCGGTCAGCCGGCCAAGTGGGGCAAATTACAAATCGAGGCGGATATTCCGCAGGAATGCAGGGTTTTGGTGGCTGCTCGCAGCGGGAACGTCAAAGATGTTAACGACCCGACTTTTTCGGATTGGACCGAAGCTGCAGAAGTGACAGGGCCGGTACAGTTAGATTGTCCGGCCGGCAGGTTCTGTCAATATAAACTTGTCTTAAACAGTGATGATGGTCAGAAAAGCCCGCTTATAAGAGAGGTGGCTGTTGCAAGTACCGTGCCGAATTTGGCGCCGAGAATTGAGTCGGTGGAAGTTGGTCGAATTGAGGCGGCTGATAAGAAAGGCGTGTATAAAATCGGTTATAAGGCAAAGGATGACAATGTTGATAAGCTTATTTACAAAATAGACTTTAGAAAAGAGGGAAGAACTAATTGGATTGAGGTCGAAGATGAAATTGATAAGAACAGCTTTGAATGGGATGGTAAGACCGTGGAAGATGGACGGTACGAGATAAGAGTAACTGCAAGTGATGAAAGAAGCAATACCGACCAGACCAAATTGACGGGCAGCAGAGTCAGTGAGCCGGTAGTAGTAGATAATACTGGCCCGGTTATCAGCAAACACTCTATCGATAAAGGCGATGAAGATGTAACACTCAAATTTAAGGTAGTCGATGAGTTGAGCGCGATAGGTGAGGTACAGTATACGGTTGACAGTAATTCTGAGTGGATAGGAGCTATGCCTGACGATTTGGTTTATGATACGATGGATGAAGATTTTACTATCAAGATTAAAGCGTTGGAGGATGGTGAGCATGTGATTTCGATTAAGATTGGTGATGCTGTCGGTAATATAGCATATAAAACTTTTGAAGTTACGGTTCCGTAGATTACGCCTTGTTCGCTTGGCGAGGAGAGAAAAATTTTCATTTCATTGGGAGTGACCGTAGCGTTGAGCAGCTAAATGCGAAATATTGAGTGTGAAAAGATTATTGATACAGTTGAGTCGCTTTGTATAACGGCTGGCTATGAATTAGGTGATGATGTGTTAAGCGCTCTTGAGCAGGCGGTGCAGAAAGAAACCAATTCAGGGGCGGTTAGGATATTAAATCAGCTTATTGAAAATGCCCGCATAGCAGCGGTTGAACGGATACCTCTTTGTCAGGATACGGGCATCGCGGTGGTTTTTGTGGAACAAGGTTGCGAGGCGGCAATAGAGTGTGATAGCGGAAAGACGCTCTTCGATGCGATAAATGCTGGTGTTAAAACAGGTTATGAAAATGGGTTTTTGCGAAAAAGTGTTGTTGCTGACCCGCTGAATAAGCGCGAGAATACAAATTCAAATGTGCCGGCTATAATCCATCACAGCATTGTCGCCGGTGACAGGCTTAAATTTACCGTTATGGCAAAGGGCGGCGGCTGTGAGAACAAAAGTCAGTTCAGAATGTTTAAACCCACCGCGGACAGAAAAGAGATAATTGATTGGATAGTCGATGTTGTCAGGGACGCCGGCGCCGATGCTTGTCCTCCGTTTATTGTTGGCGTTGGAATTGGGGGTGATTTTGAGTTAAGTTGTCTGCTGAGCAAAAAGGCGCTGCTGCGGAAACTCAGTGAGAAAAACAGTGATGAATATTATGCTCAGCTTGAAACGGATTTACTTACGGCAATTAACGCACTCGGGCTGGGACCGCAGGGACTTGGTGGTGATACCACCGCTTTAGCTGTTTTTATCGAGAAGGCCCATTGTCATATTGCGTCGCTGCCTGTGGCAGTGAATATCGAGTGTCACAGTCATAGGCATAAGACTGCGATCATTTAACGAGGTTAAGTGGTCCCCAAACGCGAAAGGATGCGTTTGGGGTGCCCCTAAGGTATGAAAAATGGATACTTTTAATATAGAAAGCAGACAGAGCATTTATTTCGAAATAAGGTATGTTATAGCGGTTGAATGGCTATCGGACACTCTCAAGCGTCTGGATTTTCAAAGGGCGCTGGCAGATAAACAGTTAGATTTTCCTCAAACAGGCGGCGGGGCGAAGGATTTTACTTTAGTCAGGAAAGAGCCGTCTGCTCTACAGGTGAAGATTGCTTCTTTAGGTCCAAGAGTTTCAAGCATTTCGGTAAGCTCGGAAAGGCCTGCTCACACTCTTGAGTTGTTTAGTAAGGAGGCTGAGGCGGTGTGCGAAGCATATCGCCAAGCAGTGATTAAGGGGCAGTGTCAGCTCTTGCAGTGCGGTGCAAGGATTCGACACCTGTATAGTTGTCGGGAGCATGCGTTTAAGTACCTTTGGGAGGATAGACTCTGTCAGGACCCGCAGGATTTTCGCTACCTGGGTGGTCGGCCGGTCTTGGGTGGTGGACTTCGGTTGTTTATGCCACCTGTGAAACTACCAGCCCAGACAAAAGAAAAAGAAGTTTGGGGGCCACAAGAGGATGAAGAGCCGGTTCAGATTGAGGTTAAGATAGAATCTTTTCTTCAGGAAGCGAAGAAAATGTTTGTTGAGACACTTTTTGCCTGGCCAAAACCCAGATTGCTTTCTGAGGATGAGATGTTCGATGCTGAGTTTCGCTTGAAGACTACAGAAGATTACGCGACCGGGCAGGTTTGCGACTTTATTTTAAAAAGCAAAACCGAGCGGTAGAAATTACCACATCAAATTGTGGACAGCTTCTTATGGCAAAGATTTGCGATGGCGATGTAATTGTCTGGAGGTAGGTGGTCAGGACGGGCGTTTGGGTCAACCGAACAGGATTGGAAGATTTCGGCCCAGTTGTCGACTTGAACCAACTGCCCGCTGGTTAGTTTAGTGCATGCTTTTAGCATCTTTCGTCGATGACCCATAAATAGGTTTACCACTTCGTGGAAAAGCTCCATACTTTTAATTCGGCTTACCTTTTGCTCGCTGCGAATAAAGCTGAGCATTACGGAATTAACCTGTGGCTGTGGCCAGAAGACGGACGGTTTTAGTAAACGCAATGTTTTTGTGTTCCCTGTCGCAGTCATAAAAATGCTTAGAGTGCCATAAATTTTGTTTGCTGGTTTTGCGGCCATTCGGTCAGCTACTTCTTTTTGTATGGTGACATACATACAATCTGCTGTTACCGGGCCGGTAATCAGATTCAACATTACAGGAGAAGCGGCGTTGTAAGGCAGGTTGGCAACGAGCAACAATCGGTCTTTGAATTTATTTTTGGCTGATGTTATTGCTGCTGTAACAGTCGGAGAAAGATTTTTTTTGTTCCTGAGGATATCGGTATTGATAATTTCGAGATTTTTTACTTCAGCCAGATATTTTTTTGCGATGTTGGCGAGTTTCTTGTCAATTTCGACGGTGATTACATGACCTGCTTTTTCAGTTAGAGCTTCGGTAAGCGAGCCGGTGCCGCAGCCAACCTCAAGCACAACATCTGTATTTTTGATATTTGCCGAATCGACGAGCATGCGCATCAAATTCAGGTCGATGAGGAAGTTTTGTCCGAGTCGTTTTTTCGGTTGATAACCAGCCGCTGTGAGTAACTGCTGGATTTGCTGTTTAGTCTGCATCTGTCTGTGATTTTGCCTTAGCAAGTTCGTGCGACTTTTTTGTTTGTGCCATTTGTATAGCAGTGGTTATCGCGGATTTCATACCGGAGGGGCTTGCGAGGTTTCGCCCGGTTATGTCGAAGGCAGTTCCGTGGGCGGGTGAT
>CAZUTR010000189.1:0-5477 GCA_964623545.1 uncultured Pirellulales bacterium
TTGTAATTTCCTTCGAGAATAGTATCCACGAGAACGCGCATGGAGGCCAGCGGAGTTTTCAATTCGTGTGAAACGGTAGCGATAAAATCATTTTTCATTTTGTTCAGTTTGATTTGTCGATTGACGGCCTGAGCGGCAATACCACCAGCTACGAGAATCAGGATAATAACAAGCGCACCGGTCCAGGTGTAAATAGCCACCTGTCTGCCAGCCGCCTTTTCGAATATGTCACCAGCACTGAAATATAATTCAATTTTCCAGCCAGGAAAATATCGGCCGACATAACCGGCTGTAAAAGGTTGCCCCTGAGGTTCGGAAACTCCCGCGACAAAACGACCTGAGCCGCCAATTATCCTGTAAACAGAATCAGAATCGGCAAAAGCTCTCTGGTAATCACCGAAAGCTGAGCAGATATTTTCCTGAGACAATAAAAGCAAATAGATATTTTTACCAGATTTGTGATATAGACTGTAGATAGTATGTTCCGGTACCTTCAGCTGTTGAAACTTGTCCTCCTGCAGAGTAATAAGGGACTGTGCTGTCGGAAAGTGGCGGGCGATATCTATTGAAAGCTGCTCTGCGGCTACTAACCTATCCAATTTTTCCACGTCGAGCTTTAGTTTGTCTTTCAAAGACGGGTATTCTTTCAGGAACTCCAGGGCCTTTTGCCCAAGGAACACATTACAATTGGCAGGCAGTGCAGGGCCGGTTTCGTCAGTTATGTAAAGACCGGAAAACAGCTTCTTAAAAGTCTCTTCAAACAAATCAGCATACTTCTCATTTTGTTGTAGAAAATTCAAAAGAAGCAAACGGGCATTTCCTATAAGGACAAGGATTTGTACATCGCCCTGTTTTTCCAAAGGACTAAATGCCGCTTTTTTGCACTCGTCAATCGCCTCATCGAGTCTTCCAAGCTTAGCAAGACACCTGCTTTTGCTGACAAGAGCTGTGAGGTGAATATAATTATTGCTTGAACCGACGTTTTGATTATAGAGCAGCGCAGCCTGGTCATACTTTTGCTCAAAAAACTCAAGCTGCCAGGCCTGGTCGAATACTTCAGCCATTTCTTTTGCACTACTGCTGTCATTGAACATCGTCGGGTAAATCAGCGGTCCTTTGGCGTCGTAGACAATCAAGCCGTTATATTTATTATCTATCACCAGCGAAACAAACGTTTTGCATGGATGTGCATCAGCCTCGATACTGTTCAAAAACTCAAGGTGTTTTGACCAGGTATCTGCTGTTTTTTGTGTGGCTGCTTCAAGTTTATCCTGGTAGGCAGCCACAAGTTTCTGTCTGACGGCCAGGCGTTCGTTTTTCACAGCTTGATTTATGAACCAGAGCAGACCTATGGTGGGTAATACCACAGCTATTACAAGCAGCAGTATTACCCACCGCAATTGACTACTTCCAACGGTTAGATTAGCGCTGCCTTTCAACTTTAAAACCTCTATTTATTTTCGTAAAGCTCTGTAATTTGGTCTTCACTAAGGGCATAGTTATATATACGCACATCGTCTATTAATCCATTGAAGCAACGCCCTGTCAGTTCGATATTTTCGCCGATACAAACAGGATAGTCGTTGGTTGTGATACCGCCGGCCCATGGCTGTGAAATATCAAGCTTGCCATCAATATATGTACGGTACTGCTGACCATCATATACTCCTACAACATGGTGCCACTGGTTTGCGCCTACACTTATCTGGCCGTTGGACCATACACTATCGGTTACGGCAAAGTGAAATCGCTTCTCTGCAAAAACCGTGGAAATTCTCCAGGCCGAATCGCCTTTGGTAACAATACCCGCCCATTCAGAATTTATAGAGTTGATATTTACCCAGGCGGCAACCGTAATTGGGCCTGTGATGTCGAAGACAGCTTCATTGGTAATCTCTATATAGTCACCGTCACCATCGAGTTTAATTGCGCCACCTATTTTGCCTTCAGACGGCATCCAGGTCGGGTCGCCCCGAAGCATACCAGTATTATTATTTTCGGAGCTGTCAGCAGCTTTGTCACCTTTTTTCTCATCAAATTTCCACCAGCCAATGAGCCTGCCAGTAGTTGCAAAACTCCATATATCTCCCTCTATAACAGAGCCAGTCTCCGAGACTTCGTCAACACGCCAGAAGTATGTCTTGTCTTTTTCCAATTTCGGCAGCTTTGCCTTTTCTGGTCCTGAAACCTCTTTGAGCATAGACAGGTTGTCCGCATCAGTACCGAAATAGATTTTGTGCGAAACAGCACCCCGGCCTGGAATGAAATCAACTTGAACATTTTTCACATCGGAAATTACGCTCCCATCAGCCGGCTTCGGTCTGGAGGCCTTTACCTCATACAGCGCCTTAATTTCATCCTGCGACAGAGCATAATTATATACACGCACATCATCTATTAATCCATTGAAGAAACGTTCTCTGTATGTTGCGTTTTCACCGATATAGACGGGGTCATCGGTAGAATTTATGCTGCCCGAGCTGTCCCTGGCCGTGTCCAGCTTACCGTCTACGTATATATACATCTTCGCTCCATCATACACTCCGACAATATGGTGCCACTGGCGGTCATTTACAGACATTTTTCCTGCGATACTGCCATAATCATTGACTGAGGTGCCGGAACAGGCAAACTCAATTCCGTCAGTTTCATTAAACCTGTGGATTCTCCAACTGTTGTCGCCCTTTGTAATAATTGCCTGCCATTGTGTGTCGAACTTATTGACCCTTATCCATGCTGCGACTGTAATCTGCCTTGTAATATCGAAATTTGATTCCGGCATTAATTCAACAAAGTCACCGTCACCATCCAGCTTAATTGCGCCGCCTATTTTGCCTGCGGTTGGTATCCAGGCTGCATTGCCCTGAAGAGTACCTGAATTATTGTTCCCAGAGCTGTCGGCAGCTATGTCACCTTCGGTCTCGTCCATCTTCCACCATCCGACAAGCTTACCTGTGGTCCCGAAACTCCAAACGTCTCCAGTCAGTGTCGAATTATCAGGCATTATCTCATCTACCCGCCAATAATAGGTTGTATCCTTTTTAATCTTCTGTGATTCAAGCTCATCGGGACTCTGGACCTCGGCAAGCAGTGACAGTTTATCGGCATTAGTGCCAAAGTAAACTTTATGCGATACGGCACCGGCTCCCGTTTCCCATTTGAGCTTAATTTCTTCTTTAGGTCCCAGTACTGCCTTATCGGTCGGCATCGGATTTGTAGCGATTGCTCTTGCCAAGAGGTCAATCTTGGAAAGCTGCATCAAAAGTGGCACAACCTGGTCCATCGGCGGCAGGTCTTCTATGCTGGTGTGTGTACTGTAATTATTATCGCTCTCACTGGAGTTAAACTGAATGTATGTCTTATCGCAGGCCTCGGCCAATTGTGAAACGAGTTGGTGTCCCGGATTTCTTGGGTTATTACAGAATTGTTTAATACAGGAATCGGCAAGAGCAATTACCCCTCCGACGTTAACGAACAGCAATTTACTTGTGTCGGACGGCAATTTTGCCAGTGGCTCCTGCAAAGCGCCACCGGTCAGGACTGATTTCTGGTTTTTCGCCGCTGAAACCGATGCTTCAATAACATCGTGACTAAGTGCTACAAATGTCGCCTTATTCGTATTGCCGAGGTAGCAATAAAAAGGCTGGTCCTTTTCAACGCCAAGGAGGTATCCGTCCTGTTTCGGATTACCAGGCTCGATGTTATTGTCTGCCCTTGTAGCAACATCAATTATACTGAGTATCTGGTGAAGCATTTGCTGAGTCTGCTGAGAGTTGTGGCTTGTAATAGCCAGACCCAAGCAGGATGCTATTTGTCCCTCGATAGTAGCGCTTTTCTTGGAAGACTGACCTGGCGGCATTGCAAAAATATTCACCTGCTCAATATTCGCGAAGATTTCCCTGCCGATATCGAGTCCCGTGAGTTTCTTAACTGTTTTCTGAGCAGTTTCAACACCGAGGTCACCTGATTCGCTAAACGCTATGCTTGCAAGAGCAATCGCATCGGACGGAACAACTTCGAAGCCCTTCCTATCCAGATTAGGTGTGCGAATCATATTGTATAAGATGCAATTGTGGCCCTGCTTAAAATTTATTTCCGAGCCGACGGCAAGTCCCCTGGCCCGAATAGAGACATAACTGATTACATCCTCAATGTTCTTAAGGTCTGCCACAACATCAGCGATATGTAATTGGCCTGCCTGACCCGTTTGGTTCATTATTTCAGAGATAAGAGGATAGCTGCCGGCGACGTCCACCCATGTGGTTATAGCATTGTTTTGGCGGTCCTGTCTGCTGATTTTGGAGAATGCTTTATTTTCAGAGGCAAGCGTCGGTTCATCACTAAGTCCCTTATACTTTTTGACGCACCACTGAAGCTGGTCAACCGGCTGAGCAATTATTACTACATTATTATCGTATGCGACGCCGGCAGTTCCCTGAATCATTATAGTCTGCATATCCTCGATGGGCTGACCGGGCATACCCGCCATCCCGAGTCCTGCGAGAATCATACCACGCAGGGCATCGCTTTTTCCGGGATACAAAACTGCAATCATCGGAGGATTATTCTGGCTAAAACCTGTAACTCCTATTGCAAAGCCGCGGATTTTTTTGAACTCCGCCATCATGCTGGGATTCAGAAAAGCAGCCAGCATTTGTCCCGGTGTCTTACCACCCGGGCCCATAATCTGTCCCTGACTTAAAGCGGCAAGCGGGTTCTCAAGTGGAGTTCCCCGGAGCATATTGAGAACTGTTTCCAACTGCCTGCCCGGATTGCCAATTTCAACATATACTTTCGTATGAGGCGGCATAAGCTCAGCTGGGTCCGGACCACCCAGCTTTTCAAGCAATGGCTGAACTTCTTCTATTATCTTGGTCTGGTCGGGAAACTGACTTACGAGATTCTCAAAGGTAAGCCGCGCATTGTTTTCATCTTTCTTTTTCATATAGCACATACCGAGGTGATACATTGCCTGTGCTATATGAGGCCTTTCAGCCGAGCTGTCTGCGATTATCTGCTCGTAGATTTTGATTGCCGCTTCAAGGTCGCCCTTGGTCTGCTCTGCGTACATCCCCTCCTGCAGCAGGACGCTCGCCGACTTTGCGTACACAGCAAAGCTGAACAAGCCAACCACCAGCAAAATTATTATTGTGATACTTTTTAGTCTTTCCATAATCGAGCCCCTTTCAATAATAAATTAACAATAAGTTAGCAAAAAACTGTTACTTTACCAAATACAATTATCGGTGCGCAAAGTTACCGATTTGTTACGATTTGGTGATTTCTTTGAGATTTTTACTAAAGGATTGGGGGGCGAAAATAAGCTTAATAAAGAACCTTTACGCATTTTTTCATGTGCTGCAAAAGTTCTTGATTTTTTACTTTTTTGATGGTAATATGATATTATGTTGGATTATTAGCTGGGCGGTTAGCTCAGGTGGCCAGAGCGCCTGCTCGACACGCAGGAGGTCACTGGT
>CAZUTR010000190.1:0-5474 GCA_964623545.1 uncultured Pirellulales bacterium
GGAGTACGTTGAAAATATCAAGCCGATAATTTCGCAGGGAGGAATTGAAGTAACCGGTGTAGCACGGACGGGGTTTGCAAAGGTCTTGGCAACAACTGATTTATCTGAGGCAGTCGACAGTACTGAGGTCATAATGGTCACAACCCAGGCTCTTGCTCATGAGCGCGTGTCAAGAGAGATAGCAGGATTATTGAAACAAGGCCAGTCGATTATTTTATGGCCCGGTAGTGGCGGAACTTTAACTATGAGAAAAGTCTGGGATGAGATTGGAATGGATAAACATGTGCTGCTCGCCGAGGCGGTGACATTTCCTTATTGCTGCAGGTCACTTAATGGGCCTGGGACAGTAAACATCCATAGAATAGACGGCCCAAATATGCTCTTTTCCGCTTTACCGGCAACCGACACGGCAAGAGCAATTCAATCACTTGAAGATATTTATGATGATGTGATCAAGCCCGCACGGAGTATCCTCGAACCAGCTCTCTATAATGTGAATATTATCGTTCATCCTGTCGGGGCCATTCTCAATATGGGCCGTATCGAATACTCTAAGGGCGAGTTTTATATGTATAAAGAGGGAATTACTGCTTCTGTTAAAAAAGTAATTTCCGCGATGGACAGTGAACGCTCTGCTCTTTTCTGGGCCCTGGGTTATAAACCTTACACCTATGACCAGATTTTCACCGACTGTTTTAATATGACGGTAGAGGAATTCGCTAGGACCTCCAGCAAAGGACCGTTCAACATGCAGGATAGATACGTTACAGAGGATATACCTATGGGTGCAACTCTTACCGTCTCGATAGCACGTAAAGCTGGCGTCGCTACTCCAACATATGATAGTATGATTCACCTCGCTTCTGTGGTCAATGACAAACACTTCTACAAAGCAGGCAGGAATCTTGAAAACCTTGGATTAGCCGAGCTTAGCATTGAACAGCTTGTCAACTATGTAGAGACAGGTGAAAAATAAGAAACTATTGAAGTATATTTTTAAAGACGCTGAAATATGATTAAACATCCTTTTAGATATTCTGAAAAGTTAAGAGAAGAAGATATTGATGCCATTCTTGATGCGTCAATGGAAGTGCTCGAAAGAACCGGTTTGATTGTTCAGTCGGAATTTCTGTGTCGAGCGCTCAGTAAGGCGGGGGCAAGAGTTGACCAGAACAGTGGTCGAGTATTCTTCGCTCCGAAGATGGTCAAGGAATATCTCAAGTGTGTGCCCTCCGAGTGGACTCTGCACGCACGTAATCCCAAACGTAATGTTATAGTAGGTGCGAGGAATCTGCTTGTTGTTCCGGGTTATGGTAGTGCATTTATCGCCGACAGCAAAGGCCAACGACGCGAATCTACCATGTCAGATTTCGAAAATTTTGCCCTTATGGCTTATAGCAGCCCGCAAATCGATATTACCGGAGGGCTTATAGTTGAACCTAACGATATCTCTATTCAACTCAGGCCCTTGGAGATTACTCAGGCGCTGGTGAGAAATTCAGACAAACCATTTATGGGTTCCGTAGCAAATACAGAAGGTGCGAAAGAGTCACTCGAGATTGCAAGAATAGTCTTTGGTGACATTGAAACCAAGCCCTGTGTCGTGGGTTTAATAAACATTAATAGCCCGTTGTGTTTAAGTTCGCAAATGGCTGAGGCCATGATTGAGTATATCAAAGCAGGCCAGCCCATCTTACTGACTCCGGGCATTCTTATGGGAATGACCGCGCCTGTTACCGCAGTTGGTGCTATGGTGCAGGGATATGCCGAACTTATTGGTTGTACAATTGTTGCACAGGTACTAAAAACAAATATTCCAGTGATAGTTGGTATTGGTGGCTTCGGTAGTGACCTTAGAAATGCCGGCACTGCTTTTGGCAGACCGGAAAACGCTCTTGGCATTCAGCTCGGAGCAGAGATTGCCAGAAGACTGAATATCCCGTTCAGATGCTCAGCGGCGGTAACCGGCGCTAGGAGGCCTGATTGTCGAAGCGGCTATGAGAGAATGCTGACCGCCATCACAGCATATAACGCAGGCGCTCATTTCTGTCTACAGGCAGCCGGTATACTTGATTCGATTAATATAATGAGTTATGAGCAGTATGTGATTGACCTTGAGATTTGGGCATATATCAGGCATTTCTCCCGGTCTATGGTAGTTGACAAGGAAACACTGGCCACAGATGTAATAAATGTTAATACCCAAGGCCTGCTCGAGCACGAACATACACTTAAGCATATGCGAGATGAATTGCACCCCCCGGCACTGGTTGTTCCACAAAGCTACGAGGATTGGTGGGCCGCTGAAGGACCCGATGTGGTTTCACAGGCAACGCAAAGGGCCCAGCAGTTGCTTGAGAACACGCACAAGCCTGAACTCGATGAAAATATCGAGGAAGAATTAAGAAGATATATTGCCCATAGGAGAAAGGCACTAAAAGCCGTAAGTTAAAATATATACAACCCGTTGCAGCTTTGCATTATAATATTGTCTGTATCACTACCCCATATAAGGATGCTCTAATGGAGCAAAAGCGGGTATAATATGACAGATTCCGAACAATTAAGCACTCAAAAAGCACAAGCTTTGATTGAAAGCATAAAATCTGATTCTTTGATGGCAAATCTCTGGCAATTGGTTTGTATCCCGAGTCCGACCGGCCAGGAAAGCAAGGCGGCATTCAGATTCGCAGAGATGCTCGAATCAGCTGGAGCAACGGTCGAAATAGATGAAACCATAAATGATAGTCCAAGTATAATTGGCCGACTAAAAGGACGGACTGAGGGACCGACAATTCAATTAGCCGGACATATCGACCATATCGACATGCCGCACGTTGAGCCAAAACTCGAATCAGATCTCATTAGTGGTCGAGGTGCCGCTGATATGAAAAATGGTCTGGCAGGAATTCTGGAGATTGTCAGGATACTCAGTGATAACGGCCGTGACTTCCCTGGTGAAATCCTTGTTACGGTATATGGTTTGCATGAAGCTCCCATTGGTAACTCGCTGGGCCTTTCGAATTTACTTGGTAAAGGCATTAAAGGTGATGCGGCAATTGTTTTTGAAGGACCTGATGACGGAGCGGCGGTAATGGCAAACGGGATGAGTATATGGGATTTGAACTTATGGACCGATTCACCTGCATGTCACGAATTAAGTGCCGGCTCGAGCAGCGGTGAATTGCTGGAGGCGGTAGCTTCGGCAATAAATGTCTTTAACCGGAAAAACAAGATGCTTCAAGAAGAGCAAAATCCATTTGCTCTATTGGCTGATGAATCAATGTTTATAGGCCAGGTGCATTATGGAGATTTTTACAATCGCGTGCCTCAGCAGGCGTTCCTGCAGGGTACGCGACGTTGGCATCCTGATAAAACTTTTGAGCAGGTAAAAGATGAGTTCGATTTGCTCACCAAAAAAATATCTCTTGGTAAATCGGTTAAAATTGAGCACGACTGGACATATGTGGGCGATTCCTATGAGGTGGCTCCGGAGGAAAAGATAGTTAAAAGTCTTTGCAAAGCCTTTGAAACTGTTCATAGACAACCTTGTCCGGTAAAGGGCCACAGTAGTGTCACCGATGCTTTTCGATTAGTCGAAATAGGAAAAGTACCAACGGTATTGTGTGGTTTTGGTACTGAAACAGGACATGCTGATTATGAATTCGTAAAAAAAGAACAGCTTGAGCAATCCTGTGCAGTGGCTTTGTTAACAGTTTTGAATTATTTAATGGACACTTCTTCTTGACAATAATATTTTTACAAGGAGTTGCAGAAAAGTGAAGGCAATAGTATGGCAGGCAGATAAGAGCTTCGAACTTGCCGATGTTCCTAAATCTAATCCCGGCCCTGGGCAAGTGCTGGTACAGGTGGAAGCAGCGTCAATTTGTTCTACCGATTTCCACTACGATGATTTCGACTGTACACCACCGATTGTGCCAGGCCATGAAGTAGCTGGGACCGTTGTAACTCTTGGCCAAGAGGTAAGTAGTGTAGAAGTAGGCGACAAAGTTACACTCGACCCTGTTCAGCGGTGTGGAAAGTGCAGGTCATGTAAGCAAGAAATTCCACACCTCTGTTTGAATACGAGACATCTCGGCAATACGGATATTCCGGGCGGATGGGCGGAATATGTGGCTATAGATGCCGCTAATGTTTATAAAATTCCTGATAATGTTTCTTTCACTGCTGCGGCATTGACCGAACCTGTGGCTGTATGCCTTGAGAGTTTCAAAAGGGCAAACTTTGAGTCGGGTCAAACAGTCCTGATTTTAGGTGATGGCGTTTTCGGCTTTCTCCACGCAATGCTTGCACGAATACTCAAAGCCAAAGAGATAATCGTAGCGGGGCACTATGACAAGCGTTTGAATAGGATTGCAGAAAAGACGTCGGCGGTTATTTGTAATACGCATAACCAGCAGTTAAGTAAAATCATTGCCAAGACTGTTGGAGACCAAAATATCGATTTAGCCATAGAGGCAACCGGTGCTGCGGTTGTCCCGAACATAGGATTGCAATCGTTACGGCCAAGAGGAACTTTAGTATTATTCAGTTACGTTTGGAAGCCTGAAATTTTGAACCTGGGTTTGATTAGCATGAAGGAACTGAATGTGCTTGGTTCCTGCAGGTCGCTGGATTGCTTTGAGCGGTGTCTGCAGATGGTCTCTAATGGCCAGCTTGATATTCAGGCCTTGATTGATATTAAAGTTCCTCTCGAAGAATTCGAAAGTGCTTTCCAGCAACTTCGAGAGAACAAGGCAAATGTTTTTAAAGCTGTTCTCCTGCCTAAGTAAAAAATCTCATAACAATATATATGCAGAGAATACTCGACTATAAACTTCAAAAATCTCAAGCCGCGTTATGGTTTCTTGGCCAATCCGGTTTTATCTGCAAATCCTGTCATTCTACAATAGCGATTGACCCGTATTTGAGTGACTCGGTAGCCAAAGTTTCTCCCCACTTGACAAGAGTGATACCGGTTCCGCTCGCTCCGTCAGAACTGAAAGTCGATATATTCATCGTTACCCATGACCACCTCGACCATTTAGACCCTGAGACTATTGCAGAATATGGCTATAAGGAAGAAACGATATTCGTAGGCCCGAGATTTGCATGTCAAAAACTAAAAACGTTAGGCATTGAAGGCGAACAGATTGTTAAAATTGATGTAGGCGAATCGAAACAGGTTTGCGGAATAAATATCGAAGGTATTTATACAATTCCTAATGAGCCTGCTGTGATTGATACTGCCGGCTATCGAATCGAGTTTAAAAACGGTCGCAGCATATACCACACATCAGACACGGACTTGTCACCATTGCTTTTAAAAACAGCTCCACAGGCAGAAGTAGGGCTCTTTTGTATTAACGGCAAGTGGGGCAATCTCGATGTTGAAAAAGCTGCTGAGCTTGCGGTAAAAGTAAATCCCCGATTTGCAATTCCGCATCACTATGATATGATGGAGCTCAATTCGG
>CAZUTR010000191.1:0-2144 GCA_964623545.1 uncultured Pirellulales bacterium
ACGGCAGCAAAAAACGACCGCAGATACAACATTGTCAAACTAACCGGCAAGGGTGAAAAGCTATTTACCAAGGTTGAGCCAGTGTACATTGAGCAAATCCGGCAGGCAATGAAACAGCTTAACGAGGCAGAGCAGAAAAAGCTGATAAAAACACTCGAGAAAATCAGGAGTATACTTTCCTGACAATCATGCAGGACGAAGAAAAGATGACAAAAAAAGAGAAAGGGCTGTGTAAGCTTCTTGGAATTATAAGTGGTCTTCTGCTGGCGATTACAAATATTTTTCCAGCTTGTGCGTTATTACAGTTAGTAGCGCTGCTTCCCATTTTATATATAGCAGGTAATGAAAAGTTTCGGGGTCGAGCTGTTCTTGAGGCGGGGATTTATATGGGGCTCGCCTACATCCTGCCACAAATGATAGTTTTGCGTTTGCCTGTAGCAATAGCTCTTATACATATATTTATTTACACGGTTTTAATGGCCGTCTTCGCTTGGGGCTCATCCAAGTTAATGCGCTATTCGGGATTAGCGGGCGCATTTGCCATCGGCGCTTTACTGGTTCTGCTTGACTGGGCGAATTTCACTTTTGTTCCTATATGGGGCACGGCGCAATCACTTGCAAGGCCCTGGTCGTGGTATCCGGGCTTGATACAATTCGAATCCATTACAGGAATTACGGGAATTATTTTTGTCCTCGGCGTTATCCAAGCGTTGATAGCAAAATTCATCTTTCTTAAAAAACAAAGAAAAAAAATTCTTATTGCCATTATAATTTTGATTTTGGTTATCGCTGCCATCAATATCTTTGTGCTTTCTCAAAGACCAGTGGGGAAAATGAAAGTTGCAGCTATCGGCTGGACAAGAGATGATGCTGCGGACTGTGGTGGAGTTTATTCGAAAGAGGGATTTAAAACTCTGTATGCCGAACCTGTGGCCCAGGCGGCTGCAAAAGGGGCCCGGCTTATCGTATCTCCGGAATTCGCTTTCTACATGCCCTCTCATCAACAGGAAAAACGGCTTGAGAAGTTTCGTAAAATCGCTCAAGAACATAATGTATTTTTAGCAATCGGTTATTACGATTCTCGAAGAAATGAAAATCGAGCAATGTTGATGAGGCCCGATGGCACAGTTGCCGGCAAATACACAAAGACACATCTGCTTTTTATTGAGAATTTTAATAAGGGTGAAGGGAAACTGGTCAAGATTGATGTAGATGGTTTCGCTACGGGAATGATGATATGTCACGATGATAACTTTACCCGCTTATCAAGAGAATACGGTCGAAAGAAGGCTGCCCTGATAGCCGTACTGACTTTTGACTGGTGGGAGGTTAAAAGCGCTCATTTGCAGAACTGTATTCATCGTGCGATCGAGTCACGCTATGCGATTGTGCGTGCGACAATCGACGGCATCAGCGCCATTATCTCACCGGAAGGAGAGATAGTAGCTTATAAAGACCACTTTTTAGAAGGGCCGGGCATCATTGTTGCTGAAGTTCGGTTGTATTCGACCAGCAGCTTATTCAGTACAGCCGGGCACTGGCCTGTAATACCCAGTTTCCTGTTTATTGCTATATATGCCAGCAAACGGGTGCGGTTTAGAACTAAAAAGATGTAAAAATTTTTTACAAAACAGTTTATATATTAACAGTATATGTAAGAACGATTTTGAAAGGAAAAAGAAATGGTAAAGAAAAGAATTACAATTTGTTTGGTGTGTGTGGTTGCAGGTTTTATAAGTTGTGCGTTTGCTGAGGGTACTGCCTCACAGGGCAATATTCCTAACACTACAAAACCCTCAGGTGTAGATGCTGCAACAAGAGCATATAACCTGAGGATGCAAGGAAAGGTTGATGAAGCAAAGACACTTCTTGAGCAAGCTATATCAAAAAATCCTAATAATGCAGCTGCCCATTATGAGCTTGCAAGAACCGGGATCCATATGGCGCTCGGAGAGCCGCGACTAATAGAGGAAAGAATTAAAGAAGCACAGCAGTCAATTGAAAGGGCAATAGAAAATGACCCGAATAACGTGATATATCCTTTTTTTGAGGGACACATTGCCCTACTTCAGGCATATCCATCCTTAATGGGAAACCTGCCTGGCGCAAAAGAAAATGTCGTAAAGTTATGCGGAGCTTTTGAA
>CAZUTR010000191.1:2154-5416 GCA_964623545.1 uncultured Pirellulales bacterium
GCAATGCTCTACCTTGTTGAGATTTATGGAACACTTCCCGAAGACAAGGGCGGTGACAAACCAAAAGCCGAGAAGTATGCAAAACGATTAGAAAGCATTGATAAAGTTTTTGGTGCAAAAGCCAAGTCAGTACTATTGCCGGAAGAAGCTAATAGAGTTGATTACTGGCAAAATGTGCTGAAAAAACATGAAGGAAATGCTGATGTGCTTGAAGAATTAGGAAAGGCATATTTAAACGCAGATAAAGTTGACGATGCTGTTTCCTACTTTGAAAAAGCAATTGAAATCAGCCCTGAAAAATCCTTCCTCTTCCTGGATCTTAGCATATATCATACCTTCCGTGCACTGGGTGCCGGGGATGATAAAGAATTACTTCAAACAAGTATAACATTAGGCGATGCCGCCGTGACAAGATATATAGCGTCTAAACCCATACTCCCAATGCTGGCATACGCACTTGGAGTACGAGCTAAGTACAAATTCTTTTCAGGTGACAAAGAACAAGGACAAGCACTATTACAAAAGGCGAAGGATTTGGACCCTTATTTCTCAAAGGCCACCGGGGCTCCGGGTCCTGACCTTTTTATTCCTCCCGGAGAGATATCACACAACCATAGATATCTTATGCGACCTTTTTAAAAGAAAACGCCCTATTTGAAATGAAGATAGAGTGAGGAAAAATATTATTATAAGGATTAAATGATGGTGTTTATTTCAAAGGCAATAGCAAGTTTATCTGAAAGGGCAAGAAGATGTTTATTACACTATTGGTGGTAACATTTGGGATTTCATTTGTGGTTTCATCGGTCATCGTGCTGATTTTCGGCAGGCCAATCGACAAAATCCTTGCGAGAATTATTTCCGATGAGATAAGCAAGGCGTGGCTAAAATATCTTAAGTTTGCAATCTATGTGACGGGGATATCCAGCGGTGTGAGGATTTGGGAACTCGAAAAGTACATTACCAAGCCAAGCTACGAAGGTTCTGAAATAGTTCAGCTAAACCCGGAGCGGTGGGTGCTGGAGGTTTATCGAACAATAATCGGAACGCTTTCAGGTATAGCGTGGATGCTTCTGGTTTTCTTCGTCTTTGCACTTGTGGCGTACGTAATTGTTCGCGCCTTTGAATTAAAAAGGAAAAGCAGTGAGCGTACAGACATAATATAGGATTTATTTGTATTTTAAAAATGTCGTAAGGAAAAACTTAAGAAGCTATCTGTTTGGTTTAGTCTATCGTTAAGGAGAGAAACAAATGGAAGGTTTGGCAGTTCTTTTAATAATAGCAGGTGTCGGAGTTCTTTTGTGCGGGCCGATCGCGCTGGTAATAAGTATTGTTGCTTTGAATCGTTCGAGCAGGGGCTATCATGAACCGGGAATCGGTGTCACAGGAGACAAACAGATGCCCTCAAGAGCTGAAAGAGCAGCGGTGATACGCGAGGCGAAGTATAAGATTTCGCACAGGCCGGTTGAGGAGCCGATGGTTGCTGCTTTATCGGAGACACTGAAGAAGCCAGCACCTGACATAGAGGATACCGGCAAAGAGACTGAAGAGAAGAAAGATGCAATTGACAAATTCAAAGCCGGTATCTCCAAGCAGATAGAAACGGCAGGTCCTGCATTATCTCTTGAGCAGCGGATTGGCACACAATGGGTTCTTATAGCGGGCGTAATTACCGTGTTCGTTGGGGTCGGATTTTTCCTCAAGTACGCATACGATAATGCGTTAATAGGGCCGTGGGGCAGAGTAATTATAGTATTTGTTTCGGGACTTGTTGCGCTGATAGTGGGCGAGATAACGCGACGGCGAGGTTATGATATCGTAGCCAAGGGGGTGACGGCACTGGGATTTGCGCTATTGTATGCAGCTGATTTTTCAGCATACCGGTATTACGGCCTAATTGGTTCAACACCTGCTTTCGCTATAGCCATAGTAATTACGCTGACTTCAATGCTCTATGCCGTGGCTTTAGATGAAATTTTGGCGGCATTTTTAGCTTTGCTCGGCGGGTATCTAACACCTGTCATTGTCTCCACGGGCGAGAACCTGCCGGGACCTTTGTTCTCTTACGTTCTGGTGTTGAGCGTCGGTGCGATTTTATGTGCTTACTATCGCAAGTGGGAGCCCGTAAATATTCTTGCGTTTCTTGGAACATTTTTACTTTATACGGGATGGTTCGAGAAATTTTTCAGACAGCAACTTCGCCTATACCCGGAGTCACCACGGCAGATAGCGGTTGCGCTGGGCTGGCTTGGCGTTTTCTTCGGAATCTACCTTGTTCTGCCGATACTTTACGGCCTGGTGCGAAGGGCCAAGGCCCATAAGCATGATGTGCTGCTTGTGCTGATTAATGCAATGACGACGTTTTATTATCTTTGGACGATTCTGCACAACAGGCATCGAACGGGGCTGGCGACTTGCGCGGTCGGGTTGTGTATTGCGCATCTTGTTATGATGGGCGTAGCGTTTTTGCGCTGTCGGGATGATTCGAATTTAAGGCAGGTACTACTGGCGATTGGATTATTTTTTCTTACGGTTGCGATACCGCTATATCTGAAAATGAACGCGATAGTTATGGCCTGGGCGATTGAGGGCGCTTTGCTTATGATAATCGGGCTGAGGTATCGCAGTATCCTGACTCAGGCCGGGGGCGCGGTTGCGATGGCTTTGAGTATCGGAAAACTGCTGAGCCAGCTACCTATGCACTCGGGGGTGTTTAAACTTATACTAAATCCCGAGTTCAGTACGTGGGTGTTTGTAGCCGGTGTGCTGTATATATGCCATTTGATTTACAGGATAAGTTCCAAATCGGCAGAGAAGCTGGGTGGCCTCCTTGCAGAGGAGATGTATGCTGCTGCGACACTTGCTTTAATGGCGGCAGCGATAATGGAATGGTACTGGCATTGTGATTACAACATCGAAGGTTCAACTATAAGCGAGGCATACTTTATTAAAGGTGTGACGCTGGTGTTCACGGTTTTCACATTATTGTTTATTGTTCGGCCAATTCGTCCGAGAGGAAAAATGTGCAGGGTTTTGTCGGTTATGTTAGCGGTTGTCGGGTCGGTTTTCACGATGATTGCATTTACTGAATTCCACAAAAGCAGTTTTACAATCTTTGCGAATTGGGATTTTGCTATAGCGCTTGTATTTGTCGCAATGCTGTTCACAGTCAGCCGACTTATCCGCATTCAGAAAGAAGATAATACCTACAACAGGATATTCTCCAACGCATTTGCTTTGGCGGGAATATTCGTATTGTGGA